>JBKGZF010000074.1:0-8574 GCA_046545715.1 Nitriliruptoraceae bacterium
CAGCACGGCCATCCCGGTGGCCGTCGCCACCAGCAGGATCCCGACGACGACCAGCAACCGACGGTGGATCGCGGTGAGGGATCCGAACACGTCAACGACCTCCCGGCGAACAGCATCGGCACCGCCATCACCCGCGGATGCTAGGAGCGCTCGCCGCGGGGTCGGTCAGCGACCGCGGTCCGCAGGACCGCAGGGAGGTCTCGCCCGCCTCACACGAACTGGTTCCCCGCCACGGGATGGCGGGGAACCAGGTGGGGTGATGGGAAGCGGACGCGGGGAACGCGACGGGGCTTTGCAGCCCCTTCAGTCCCTTCAGGCAGCCCGATCCAGGACGTCCAGCAGACCGGAGAGGTTGTGGGCCCGGGAGGGGTGCCGCAGCTTGGCCAGGGCGCGGTTCTGCATCTGCCGGATCCGCTCGCGGGTCAGCCCGAAGTGCTCGCCGATCTCCTCGAGGGTCTGCGGCTCCTGACCACCGAGGCCGAACCGCAGCACCAGGATGATCCGCTCACGGTCGTCGAGCGCCTGGAGCGCCGCGTCGATCTGGCTGAGGGCGTCGCCCTCCAGCGCGGTCTCTGCCGGGTCGATCTGCTCGGCGTCGGCGATCAGATCGCCCATGGTGGCGTCGCCGTCCTCGCCGATCGGCCGGTCGAGGCTGACCAGCTCCTGCATGGCGTCACGCACCTCACGGACCCGATCGCCGGTGAGGCCGACCTCCTCGGCGACCTCCTCGTCGCTGGGGTCCCCGCCCTTCTGCTGACGCAGCCGCAGCTCCGCGGCACGCAGCTTGCCGTAGAGCTCCCAGACGTGCGCTGGCACGCGGATGGTCCGGCCCTTGCTGGCGACACCGCGCTGCAGCGCCTGACGGATCCACCACACGGCGTAGGTGGAGAACTTGTAGCCCTTGGTGTGGTCGAACTTCTCCACCGCGCGCAGCAGCCCGAGGTTGCCTTCCTGGATCAGCTCGATGAAGTCCAGGTCGCGACCCGAGAACTTGCGCGCTTGGGGGACGACCAGACGCAGGTTGGCCTGGACCATGCGCTCCTTCGCGCGCTCGCCATCGCGGCTGATCGAGCGCAGCCGGGCCTTCTTGGAGCGCGGCCAGGTGACCGAGCGGTCCTTGAGCATCGCGTCGGCGGCGAGCCCTGCCTGGTAGCGCTTGGCCAGGTCGGCCTCGTCCTCCTTGGTCAGCAGCTCGTGCCGTCCGGCGTCGTTGAGGTACTGGCGCACCAGATCGGTGGTCAGCGCGGCCGTGGAGTCCGCGACGGCGACCTCTTCCGGGGCGTCGTCAGCGACGTCGTCGATGATCTGCACGCCCTGGTCGGTCGCGGTGACGATCGCGTCGTCGACCCAGTGCTCGCCGTGCAGTTCGGGGACGTAGAGCTCCTGGATCTCGGAGAGCAGCACGTAGCCGCGCTCGTTCGAGCGCTCTAGGAGCTCCTCGACGGCCACCTCGGCGGTCGGGAGATCGGTCGGGTTCACCTGTCCTCCTCGTGACGGCGGGACGAAGACGCCTGGGTCGGGTTGGGGCACCGCACCGGGGTCGGGCAGCGCCGCCGTTGCACTCACCCTCGCAGACCCGGTTCGGTGCCGACGGCTGCGTGGTGCCGACCGACGGCCGGTGTGCGCGCCGTCCGTACACCCGACGGGGCGGGGACGAGCGGGAGCGGATGGGCGTATGTGGGTGGGAGCGGACGGCTACCGGGTGTGCATCCTGCCACGTCCGGCGTCACCTACCACAACGCACGCGTCGGCCGTGGACCTCCACGACCGCATCCCGCGTGCGCTTAACGCACGAAAAAGGCGGCCGACGCGCATCTCGCGCTCGGCTCACCGGGCAGTGGGGGGACGCAGCGCGCTGGCTGCGACGCGACCTTTGCTACAGCTTACCCCCTCGGCGCGCAGCCGTTCGGCGTGCTCCTCCTCAGCGCCGGGGACCAGCCTCCCGCTGGACGCCACCACCCGCCACCACGGCACCGCCCGACCGTGCTCGGCGAGCACCCGCCCGACGGCCCGGGCGGCCCCGGGCGCCCCCGCCTCGACCGCGACCTCCCCGTAGGTCAGCACCTCGCCCGGACGCGTCGCCGCGACCACGGCCAGCACGTCACGCGCGAGCTGACTGCGGTCCGCCTCGCCGGTCACCTCGACGACCCCGCAGCACTATCCTCACCACAGCGCACCACCTGCCGGGCCACCACCCGCCCGCAGAGCATCCGTCCAGACCGCGAGCGGAGCCGCGCAGTGATCACCGCTTTCGTGCTCCTCGACGTCGAGGTCGACCGGGTCGACGACGTCGCCCATGAGCTGTGCGAGATCGACGGCATCACCGAGGTGTACTCGGTCACGGGTCGTTTCGACCTCATCGCCAAGGTGCGTGTCCACCGCAACGAGGACCTCGCCGAGGTGGTGACCGGCCGCATCGGACGGATCAGCGGCATCACGGGGACCGAGACGGTCATCGGCTTCCGGTCGTACCCCGACGAGGCACTCGACGCCGGCTTCGCGTTGGGCCAGGACCCGCCGGTCTGAGCGGCGTTGGCGACGATGCGCCCATACAGCACCTGACCACGTCGGCCCGATCCAGCCATCGTCCCTAGGCCCCCGACGCCGACGCACCGGTCGCCTGCCCATCGGCGCCGCCCTCCACCTCATCGGAGCCGCCCGCGGCGCTCGCCACCTCGGTGTCCGCGGTCGAGGGGTAGGCGATGCGGGGGTGGTAGATGCCGACCAGCGACTCGACGATGGTCGACCGTGCCGTCATCAGCTCGCGGAAGGTCAGGTCCGACTCGTCGAACTGACCGTCGTCGATGCGCTCCTGGAGCAGCTGGTCGACCGTCGACTCGATCTCCTCTCGGGGCAGCGTGCCCCGCGACATCGCCATCGCTCGGGTCGTCGCCTCCGAGCAGTCAGCGAGCACCAGGATCGCCGCCTCCTTGCTGCGGGGCTTCTGCCCGTGGTAGCGGAAGGTCTCCTCGTCCACCGCAGCAGGGTCACCTCCGGCCGCCCGCACGGCCTTCTCGTAGAAGTAGCTGACCACCATGGTGCCGTGGTGGCTGCCGATGCACGCCACCACCTCGGGCGGCAACCGGTGGCTGGTCGCCATCTCCACGCCATCGACCACGTGGTTCTGGATGATCACCGCCGAGACCTCCGGGTCGAGCTCATCGTGCGGGTTGGCGATCCCCTGCTGGTTCTCGATGAAGAAGTGCGGTTGCCGGACCTTGCCGATGTCGTGGTACAGCGCGGCGACGCTGCCGAGCAGCGGATCCGCCCCGACCGCGCGGCAGGCCCGCTCGGTCAACGAGGCCACCATCACCGAGTGGTTGTAGGAGCCGAGCGCCGTCGACTCCAGCTCACGCAGCAACGGGTGGTTGCGATCGGCCAGGTCGAGCAGCGCGGTGACGGTGGGCAAGCGGAACAGCGTCTCGAGGAACGGCATCGCACCCTGGACCGCGAGGGCCGTTATCACACCGTTGAGGGCGCCTGCAGCGAGCACGATCAGCAGTTCGTCCCGCGGGCCGAACACCGCAGCGACCCCGACGGCGAGCACGGGGTAGGTCAGCGCGGCACGCATCGTCGCCGAGCGCAGATCGGAGCGCTTGCTGATGCCCTGGGTCAGCGGGACGCTGACCAGAGCCGCGATCGAGGCGAACAGCGAGACCGGTGCCGCCTGGGGCGCCACCAGCAGGACCAGCACCGAGGCCGGCAGCATCGTGGCGATGCCCACCACCGGATGGATCAGCAGCGCCACCAGCATCGCGAGCGCCCCGGCCGGGACCGCGTAGAGCCAGCCCGACGAGGTGGCACCGACCAGCAGGGCGAAGCCGACGACCAGGCCGCCGTAGCCGATCACCAACAGGCTCAGAAGCAACAGCTTCTTGCCGGTCACCCACACACGTGGCTGCATCCGGGCCAGGTACACCCCGGCGACGGCCGTCACGACCAGCATCGCGACCAACGCCCGTAGCCAGGAACGTACCGGTGAGCCCCCGACCAGGCCGAGCTCCTCGATCGCCTCGAAGGCCAGCGGGTCGACGACCTCGCCTTCGCGCACGATCGCCTCACCGGGCCGCCACACCTCGGCGACGTCGTCGACGGTCTCCGCGGCGCGTTCCCGGGCGGCGGCGGTGGCATCCGGGTCCACGGTGACCGTCGGGCGCATCACCTGCTCGATCAGCGGGGTGACCACGACCTCGTCGCTGTCACCGGGCAACGAGCGCAGGTCGAGCTCGACGGGCAGGGTCTCGGCGAGCTCGCCCTCGAGCTCCTCCTCGCTGATCCGCTGACGGGCCAGGTCCTGAGCGATGGCGATCGTCTCACGCTCGACGACCTCCAGCTCCTCATCGGAGAGGGCGACCAACTCGGCGGTCAGCTCCTCGTCGAGGTCCGGCTCGAGCGAGGCCAGCTCCTCACGCTGCGTCGCCAGCCGCGGTGAAGACTCGTCCTCCGGCTCACGCACCTCCCACACAGCCGAGAAGACGTTGCGCACGTCCTCGACGATGGTCGACTGGGCCTCGCGATCGAACACCACCACCGGCTCGACGGTCTCGGCCGCCGTCCGCCGGGCGGTGTCGGTGGCAGCGTCGACGACCACGCGCACCTGCTCCTCGGCGAAGATCGTCCGCGGCGCAGGCTCGCCCTCGATGATGGGCTGCTCCTCGGCGGTCGCGCCGACCGCCACGAGCACCGGCACGACCGCCACCACGAGCAGGGCGGCGAGCAGTCGCTGCCACAGCAGCGGGAGCCTCAAGCGTTGCACGGCCGGCGGGTGGCCTCCGATGAGATGGCAGGGGACCTCGCCAGTGTCTCCCATCCGGGCCGCTCATGCTCACCGGGCACGCCCTCACCCCTCGACGCGACCCTCCCCGTACGTTCGTTCGCAGCCACCGCCGTTAGGCTGCCGCCGGATCGACCGGAGACCCTCGTGCAGCCCCACGTCACACCCTCACCGTGGCTCCCCCTCGCGCGATCGGACTGGGCACAGCTGCGGTCGTCGACGCCGCTGACCCTGTCTGAGGCGGACCTCGCGCAGCTGCGGGGGATCAACGAGCAGGTCTCCCTCGACGAGGTCGCAGAGGTCTACCTGCCCCTCTCACGCCTGCTGAACCTCTACGTGGCCGCCACCCAGGAGCTGCACCGCGCCACCGACACCTTCCTCGGATCGCTGGCCGCGAAGGTGCCCTTCGTGATCGGTGTGGCCGGCTCGGTCGCGGTCGGCAAGTCGACCACCTCACGGATCCTGCAGGCGCTGTTGTCGCGCTGGCCGGACCATCCCGAGGTCGCCCTGGTCCCGACCGACGGCTTCCTGCTGCCGAACGCGGAGCTCGAGCGCCGTGGCCTGATGGAGCGCAAGGGCTTCCCCGAGTCCTACGACACCGCCTCCCTGGTCCGCTTCGTCGGGCAGGTCAAGTCCGGGGTGCCCGAGGTGTCCGCACCGGTCTACTCGCACCTGATCTACGACATCGTGCCCGACGAGAAGATCGTCGTCCGCCAGCCCGACGTGCTCATCATCGAGGGACTCAACGTGCTGCAGACCGGCCCGACGCACGAACGGCGGGTGTTCGTCTCGGACTTCTTCGACTTCTCGATCTACGTGGACGCCGACGAGCAGGACATCACCCGCTGGTACGTGGAGCGGTTCCGACGGCTCAGGGACACCGCCTTCCGCGATCCGCGGTCGTACTTCCACCGCTACTCCGAGCTCAGCGACGAGGAGGCCGACCGGGTGGCCACCGATATCTGGCGGCGCATCAACGGCCGCAACCTCGCCGAGAACGTGCTGCCCACCCGCTCGCGTGCCGACCTGATCCTGCGCAAGAGCGGCGACCACACCGTCGAGAAGGTGTGGCTGCGCAAGCTCTAGGTCAGTGGCGCGGCTCCACCTCCGCCGGAGGGCGGCCGATGGGGTTCCAGGCGGCCAGCACCGCCCGGATCGCCGTGATGGTGGCCAGCGGCTGGTCGAGCAGCAGGTGATGCCGTGCCTGCGGTACCTCCACCACCGGGACACCGGCCTGCGCGGCCGGAGCGTCGGCCAGTAGGCCACGCATGTGTGCTCGCACGTCCGCATCGACGATCGACGACTGCTCGCCGTTGACCAGCGCCATCCGACAAGCGGCCCGCGCCAGCTGAGAGGAGAAGTCGCTCATCCGCGTCGCTCCCTCCCGGGCGGTGAACACCCGGGGGTCGAACTTCCAGCGCCAACCACCGTCGATCGGCCGCAGGCTGTCGCGGGCCACCGCGTCGAGCAGCCAGGGGTTGTCGCACGGCTGAGGTGGGACCAGGTGGAAGTGATCGACCGCCGTATCGAGATCCGGGTAGGTCTTGGGCTCGCGGAACATCCGTCCCTGGCGACCCTCCTCGGACTCCGGATCGGAGCGTTGCACCGGCGCGTCGAGCACGATCGCGCCCGCCAGCTCGGCGCCATGGTTGGCCGCGAGGACGATCGTGACGAAGCCGCCCATGGAGTGGCCGACGACCGTCGGGCGCCCACTGCCACCCGCGTGCGCCGCCGCGGCGAGGATCTCCTCCGCCCACTGCTCGGCGCGGTAGGTCTCGCGCCAGTCGCTGTCGCCGTGTCCCGAGAGGTCGACCGCGACGACGCGGTGCTCCTGCGCCAGGCCGGGAGCGAGCGCGTACCACCAGCCGGCGTGCGCAGCCCCACCGTGGACCAGCACCAGCGTCGGGGCCGAGCGATCCCCCCAGGCGAAGGTGGCGATACGTGCACCATCGACCTCGAGGGTGCCCCGCTCGGGCCGGTCGGCCATGGCCGCGGTGAACCAGTCAGGTGGCGCCGCCCCTGACGAGGGGTCCTCGGTGCGGTCCTCGGTGATGACCACCCCGGCCTCGCCGCCCGCTGCTTCCTCGGTCACCTGACGTCCCTCGCTGCCACCTCGTGGGCGCGGCTGACCGTAGCGCACGACGGGTCACGGCAACGTCCACCACTCGAGGCCTGCGGTAGCGTGCCGCCACATCCCGCGGTCGTTCGGACCGCCGCCCTCCCTCCCCGCCGAGGACGCCCGTGTCCGCCACCCCCCGGCCGAGCGCCCGGAGCTTCTCCGTCGGCGATGCCGCCCTGCTGCTGGCGCTCAGTGGCATGTGGGGACTGTCGTTTCTGTTCATGGAGCTCGCGCTGCGCGAGCTGCCACCGCTGTGGATCGTGGTCGGACGGACCGGCATCGGCGGGGCCGTCCTGCTCGCGCTGCTGCTCGTCCGTCGTCGGGGTCTGCCGGGCCGCTTGCGGACGTGGGGCCACCTGCTGGTGCTGGGCACGATCAACAACGCCGTGCCCTGGACGGCGATCGCCTGGGCGCAGCAGTCGCTGCCCTCCGGGCTCACCGCCCTGCTGATGGCCATCGTCCCGACCTCCACGCTGGTGGTCTCGGCGCTCGTGGGGCTCGAACGCATCACCCGCCGCCGGCTGGTCGGCCTGATCGTGGCCCTCGGTGGCGTCGCGGCGATCGTGCTCGGCGACATCGATCAACCCGGGCGCGTCCTCGCGGTGCTGGTCGTGGTCGCGGCGACGCTCGGCTACGCCACCGGGGCCGTCTACGCCAAGACCTTCGTCTCGGGCACCACGGGTGCCCTGCCGCTGGCCACCGGCCAGGTGCTGTGCGCCACCGCGATCACGAGCACGGTCGCGGTCAGCGTCGAGGGGCCGCCACCGGCGCCCCTGACCTTGAGCGGGACGACGCTGGCCGCCGTCTCGCTGCTCGGGGCTCTCGGCACGGGCCTCGCCTTCTACGCGTTCTACACGCTGATCGCACGGGTCGGCGCGACCAACGCGACGCTGACCACCTACCTGATCCCGCTCGTGGCGCTCATCGCAGGGGCGGTCGTGCTCGACGAGCGGCTCACGCTGCCAGGCCTGCTCGGCGGCGCCATGATCGTGGTCGGGATCTGGCTCGCGCAACGCGGGACCGCACCGGCGCAGCGCCGTCCCGCCCTATCCTCGCGGCAGCCGTCCTGAACCGACCGGCGCTGGAGCGAAGGTGGACCGTCGCGGAGCACTGACGGCACAGCGCCGCATCTGGCTGGCCTTCACCGTGGGGGTGCTCGGGCTCGCGGCGGTGCTCACCGTGCTCGCGGACGTGGAGCCACGCCTACCGGCGGCGCTGCCCCTGGCGCTCGCTGCGATCATCGGCGCCGCGGGGTTCGTCGCCGTGGCCGCCATCGACCGGGTGTTCGCCGCCTCACCACCCACGTCCGACGACGCGGCGCTCGGCGAGCTGCGGACCCGGCTGGTGCTCCAGTCGGTGGTCGCCGAGACCGTGGTGGTGCTGACCACGCTGATCGCGTTCATGTTCGGACCACGCTGGTCGGTGGCGATCGGTGGCCTGGCCGGGCTCACGATCCTGCTGCGGGTCCGCCCCCGGCCGAGCCGACTCGCGCGGTTCGACGCGGCATGGGCCGACGCGGGCCACGACGTGTCCCTGCAGCGCGGCCTCGCGATGGCTGGTGACGCCCCAGCCGCGGACGAGCGACGCGGTGGCACCGACTGATCTGGCTCGGATCGTCGGCACTGCCGGGCAGCCACGACCTCAACCCTCCACCTCACTCGACCCACCCACCCCCTCACCC
>JBKGZF010000075.1:0-8458 GCA_046545715.1 Nitriliruptoraceae bacterium
CAGCTGCTCTGAGCAGCTGCCGCCCTAGGGAGAGCATCCAACCGCCCCAACGGGGCGATTCTTCAGCCGCCCCCCCACAGGGGCGAGGGAGGACGTGTCGTGAGTGAACTGCCAACCCATGCCAGCGTGGTCGTGATCGGAGCGGGCATCGTCGGCAACAGCGTCGTCGGCCACCTGGCTGACCGCGGCTGGCGCGATCTGGTCCTGCTCGACAAGGGTCCGCTGCCGGATCCAGGCGGATCGACGGGCCACGCCTCCAACTTCATCTTCCCGGTCGACCACAGCAAGGAGATCGCCCAGCTCACCCTGGAGTCGCAGCGCCAATTCGAGGCGATGGGCGTGCAGACGACCACCGGCGGGATCGAGATCGCCCGGACCGAAGAGCGGATGGAGGAGCTACGCCGCCGCATGGCCTCAGCACGCGCCTGGGGTGTCGACTCCGAGCTGATCGGACCGGAGCGGGTCAAGGAACTGGCGCCCTTCGTGGACACCAGCGTGGTGCTCGGCGGCTTCTACACCCCGAGCGTCTCGGTGGTCGACTCCCTGCAGGCCGGCACGATCCAGCGCCAGCGCGCCATCGACGCCGGGGCGCTGACGGTCGCGGCCAACACCGAGGTGCTCGACGTCGAGGTGGAGCGCGGCCGGGTGACCGGCATCGTCACCGACCGGGGCACGATCAGCTGTGACCACATCGTGGTGGCCTGCGGGGTGTGGAGCCCGCGCATCGCCCGGATGGCGGGCGCGACGATCCCGCTGGTGCCGGCGGTCCACCAGATGATCGACGTCGGGCCGATCCCCGAGCTCGAGGCGACCCACTCGGAGATCGCCTACCCCATCGTGCGTGACATGGACACCTTCATGTACGAGCGCCAGAGCGGCGGGGACATGGAGGTCGGCTCCTACGCCCACCGGCCGATCCTGCACGACCCCGACGACATCCCCTCGCTCGAGGAGGCACAGCTCTCGCCCACCCAGCTGCCGTTCACCCAGGAGGACTTCGACCAGCAGATGGAGCACGCGCTCGAGCTCATGCCCGAGCTGCTCGACACACCCGGCGCAGGGATCAAGCACGCCATCAACGGTCTGCTGTCGCTGACGCCGGACGCGGCTCCGCTGCTCGGCGAGACCCCCGAGGTCGCCGGGATGTGGTCGGCCGCCGCGGTCTGGATCAAGGAGGGGCCGGGCGTCGGCCGGGTCATCGCCGAGCTGATGACCGACGGGGTGGCCTTCATGGACGTCCACGGCGCCGACATCGCCCGGTTCACCCGCAACCAGCGCACCGACCACCACGTCCGGGCGCGCGCAGAGGAGCACTTCAACAAGACCTACGGCATCGTCCATCCCCACGAGCAGTGGGAGTCGCAGCGCGGCGTGCGGATCGGCCCCATGCATGCGCGCACCAGCGCGCTCGGCGCGGTCTACCACGAGGCCGGCGGCTGGGAACGTCCGCAGTGGTACAGCTCGAACGAGCCGTTGGTCGGCGAGTACGGGGTCCGCGATCGACCCCACGAGTGGGACCGTCGCTGGTGGTCGCCGATCATCAGCGCCGAGCACCTGGCGATGCGTGAGCGGGTGGCGATGATCGACCTGACCGCGTTCTCGATCTTCGACGTCCGCGGACCAGGCGCCAAGGACTACCTCGACCGGGTCGTGGTCACCAACGTCGACCGGCCGGCCGGGCGGATCATGTACACCCCCGTGCTGACCTACAACGGGGGCTTCCGCAGCGACCTGACGGTGGTGCGCCTCGACTGGGACCACTACCGCATCATCACCGGCGGTGCGGACTGGGGCCGGGACCTCAAGTGGTTCGGCGACCATCTGCCCGATGACGGCTCGGCGCACCTGGCCGACATCACCGGTGCCTGGACGACGATCGGGGTGTGGGGCCCCCGGGCCCGGGACCTGATGTCGGCTGCGACCTCGCACGACGTGTCGAACGAGGCCTTCCCGTTCGGCAACGCCCAGTGGGCCGAGATCGACGGGATCGAGGCGCTGATGGTGCGGATCTCCTACGTCGGCGATCTCGGCTGGGAGATCCACGCTCCGATCGAGCAGGGGCAGCACCTCTGGGATGTGCTGTGGGAGGCCGGCCAGCCGCAGGGGGTCGTGCCCGCCGGCGGCGGCGTCTACGGCGGGAGCGGGCGGCTGGAGAAGGGCTATCGGCTGATGGGAGCGGAGCTCGACAGCGAGTACGACCCGGTCGAGGCCGGGCTCGCCTTCCCCAAGGTCAAGGCGGCCGACTTCATCGGCAAGGAGGCCTACCTCGCCGCCCGCGAGCGCGATCCCGCTGCGGTGATGTGCTCGCTGACGGTCGAGGATCACACCACCTCTAGCGGGATCGAACGCTTCCCGATGAGCGGCTCGCCGCTGCTCACCACCGACGGCCGGCGTCTCGAGGATGCCCACGGTCGGCCGTGCGCGACCACCAGCGCCGGACCCGGCCCGTCCCTCGGCAAGCACATCCTGCTCGGCTACCTGCCGCCTGAGCAGGCACAGCTCGGCCAGGAGCTGCTCGTCGAGTACATGGGCGAGCGCTTGCCCGTCGTCGTCGGATCGGTCACCCGCCACGGGCTGTTCGACCCGGACGACACGCGGATGAAGTCGTGAGGGGGCCGGCATGCGCATCCTGACCTGCATCAAGCGCGTCCCCTCCCCGGGGGCCAAGATCTCGCTGACCGATGACGGGACGGCGGTCGACACCCGCCATCTCGGCTTCACCATCAGCCCCCACGAGGAGTGCGCGGTCGAGGAGGCCGTGCAGCTCGCCGCTACTCACGGCGGCAGCTCGACCGTGCTCACGCTCGGTCCACCCGAGGCCGACGAGCAGCTGCGCAACGCGATCGCGATGGGGGTCGACCACGCGGTGCTGCTGCCGATCGAGCCCGACGCCGACGGGGTCGCCGACTGGGAGCCACGCGCCACGGCGCGCGCGATCGCTGCGGCGATCACCGCCCTGGAGTCCGAGGAGGGTGGCTTCGACCTGCTGCTGTTCGGCAACGAGTCAGCCGATGCCGGCAACTACCAGGTCGGGGTGCGCGTAGCCCATGCCCTGGGCCGCCCGGTGCTCGACGGCATCAAGGACGTCGAGGTGGCCGACGGTGCCGTCCGCGTGCGCCGCTCGGCTGCCGACGGCTTCACCGTCCACCAGCTGCCGCTGCCGGCGGTGCTCGCCGTGCGGGAGGGGATCAACCTGCCGCGCTACCCGGCGATGCGGGGCCGGCTGCTCGCCAAGAAGGCAACGATCCGCGAGCTCAACCCGACACCAATGCCCGGTGGGCTCCAGCGGCTGCGACTGCGTACCCCGCAGGTCGAGCGCACCGAGACCGTGATCCTCGGCAGCGGTGCCGACGCCGCGTCCGCAGCGGCCGACGTACTCGAGGAGGTGGGGCTGCTGTGAGCACCGTGTTGACCCTGGTGGAGACCATCGACGGGACCCTCGCCCGCAGCAGCGGTGAGGCCCTCACGTTCGCACGCGACCTCGCTGCCGACGCCACGCTGCACGCGGCGACGGTGGGTCCGCCCACCGAGACGGTGGTCGTAGAGCTCGCGGCGGCGGGCGTGGAGGAGGTCCACGTCCTCCACCATCCCCTGCTCGAGGCTCCGGCCACCGCTGCCGCGGTGGGCGCGGCGCTCGCCCAGCTCGTCACGGCGATCGGCACCACCGTGGTGGTCGGCGCGGCCTCCGATCACGGCACCCCGACGTTCGCCCACCTCGCGGCCGAGCTCGACGAGCCGTTGGCCGCCAACTGCACCACCGCAGCGGTGGTCGATGATCACCTCGAGCTCACGCGCCTGCGGTGGGGTGGCATGCTCTACGAGGACGCCCGGCTCGAGGCCGAGGTCGCGCTGCTGACCGTCGCTGCCCACCAGCTCGAGGCCCGCCCGGCATCGCAGCCCGGAGCGGCGCTGCTGATCAACCACGAGGTGGCGCTGCCCGAGGAGGTCGCCCTCACCCGGGTGCTCGACCACGAGGCGGTGGCGGGGGGCATCTCGCTGGCTACCGCACCGGTGGTGGTAGCCGGTGGACGTGGTGTCGGCAGCGCCGAGGGGTTCGCGGTACTCGATGAGCTGGCCGGCCTGCTCGGTGGTGCGGTCGGCTGCTCCCGCGTCGCCACCAACGCCGGATGGCGCTCCCACAACGATCAGGTCGGCCAGACCGGCGCCCGGGTCGCGCCGGACCTCTACATCGCCTGCGGGATCAGCGGCGCGACCCAGCACTGGGTCGGCTGCATGAACGCCAAGCGGATCATGGCGATCAACACCGATGCGGAGGCCCCGATGGTCACGCGGGCCAACGAGGCGGTGGTCGGCGACCTCCACGAGTTCCTGCCCGCGCTGGTCGAGGAGGTCCGCTCGCGTCGTGGCTCCTGAGTCGAGCGCTGGAGGTCCTGCGTCCGGGGCCGCAGGTCCGGGGGCCATCGGTTTCAGGGCCATCCGGCCCCGGTCACCGTCACGAGCTGCGTGCACGCTGAGCGGGGAGGGGAGGAGACCTCATGGCTACCCGCCGACCAGACCTCGACGATGGCCCCACCTTCCAACAGTGCGAGGCGTGCACCTACGACTTCGCCACCGGTGAGGGCGAGAAGAACTGCCACTACTACGAGTGCCCGTACCTGCCTGAAGAGCTCGACGTGCACTGTCCGATCTGCCTGTTCAACTTCTACACCCAGGACGGCAACCCCGCCTGTGGCGACCCGCCGGACTGTGAGTTCGCCCGGGAGATCGCACCGCAACGGGTGCGCACGCTGCAGCGCTGGCTCCAGGCCACGACGCCAGCCCGCTAGGCACAAGCTGCCGTGACGTGCTGCGCCCCCCGCTCCGCGGGGGGCGCAGCACGTGCGCTCCAGCGCTCTATCGTTCGGACGGGCCGTCGTCCCGCCCGGTCCGCCGCAGCGCGGTGCCCCCTAGCAGCATCGCGGCTGCGAGCAACGTGAGGGCACCGAGGTCGGCGCCGGTGCGCGGCATCGCCGCACGCTCGACCACGCTCGGCAGCACCTCAGCCTCAGGTTCGGGCTCGACCACGGGCTCGGGCTCCGGCTCCTCCTCCGGCTCGTCGATGACGATCGGCAGGACATCGGTCTCGAGCTCGCACACCACCAGGTTGGTGATCGTGCGGGTGATGACCCCGTCAACCGCGTCGTCGGCGTCGACGGTGTAGCCACCGAGGCCGTTGGCGCCCTCGAGCACGCAGCCGTCGGGGACGTCCACGGCGCGCTCACCGAGCAGGAGTCGCTCGCCAGCCTCGACCTCGACCGGCGCCGTGTACACCTCACGGTCGATCGTCAGGGTGTAGGCCGCCTCAGCGGGGTCCCAGAGCTCGTCGTCATCATCGACTCGCCACTGCTTGACCAGCTCGAGGATGAGCGGGTCCGGCGAGGGGCCGTTGCCGTTCGGCGGGTCGTCTGGCACCTGCTGGTTGCAGACCAGGTGGACGCCATCAGCTGTCGCTGGGAAGGACCCGTCGGGCGCCCCCAACGCGACGCTGATCTCGGAGGTGTTCTCCGCCACGCGCGTAAACCCATCGGATGCGACGTCCTCACAGGCGACCGTCCGCCAACCGTCCGGCACCGACTCGCTCACGCCGTAGCGGGCAGGCCAGGTGTCGGTCTCGCCCTCAACGAACGTGTAGGAGGGGTCAAGACCGTTGCCGGGCAGCAGCGCGACGTCCTCGTCCGCCGTCCCAGGGCCACCACCGGTGTACATGCGCAGCAGCCAGCCGTCCGCAGGCCCTTCGGTGGGCTGACCGTCCTCGTCGAACCACTCCTTCTGGAGGGTGATGGTGATGCCGTTCTCCTCGTCGGGCTCGTCACACGTCACCTCGTTGGTGACGGTGAAGGTCAGGGTGCCTGCATCGCCATCGAGGTCCCAGTCGAAACCATCTGCGGTCTCGTAGGTGCAGAGGTCATGCAGACCCTCGACATCCTCGGTGATGGTGACGTCCTCGATGGTCGCGTACTTGACGTGAACGGTGATGTCCTGGCCCACTGCGCCGTTCTGCACGACCCAGCCAGACTCGTCAGCGCCGTAGGTATAGTGGGGGAAGACATCGCCTTGGCCTGCTGCCATGGAGGCTTCGAGGTCCTTGCCCTCGGAGGTATAGCCACCGCCGACGGTGATGGTTCCGGCAGGAGCAGACCATCCGCCCCAGCCGGTGCTGGAGAAGGTCATCGGTCCAGAGTCGGATTCGCCGATGGCGCCAAGGTCGATGCTGAGATCGACAGTGAGGGCATCCTCATCGAATAGTCCGGCGGGGTCCTCCTCAACCACCCAATCCTTCTCTAGGACGATGGTGAGGTCTTCCATCTCTGTCTCGGGCTGCTCCTCAGCCATGCCTGGGCACCAATCGGAGATGGTCAGCTGCGGGTTGCCAGTGCTGGACAGCGTTCCTGTGAAGTGCACCTCGGCGGTCAGCCCGTCGAGCTCGAAGTAGGGGGTCATGAAGTGGATCGCTGCGGAGGCGTGGTCAACCGCGCCGTAGCTGCCGGAGCCGCTTCCTCCCAGGTGGAGCATGTGTCCCGAGCTATCGCCGCGCTGGTTGAGGATCCAGTGGATCCAGCCGACCTCGGGGTCGCGCCCCATGCCCTCCTCATCACACCGGGGCACTTGATCCGCACCGTGCCCGGTCCAGACGAATGGGCTCGTCGGGCCGGATGTCAGCGTGCGCTCTGAGGCGACCTCCGACTCGACGGAGGGGGCTTCGGGCTCGTTGGTCGCCGTCATGGTGGCTTGGCCCTCGTCGACCTCCTCCTCCGCCCGGGCTTCTGCCTTGGACGTGGCTTCGGTCGCGGTGGTCGGTTCGACCTCGAGTTCGGTCGACGCGTCGGTGTCGCCCGAAGCAACGGACTCTTCGGCGTCATCATCCGGGCCAACCGGGTCCGCGATGGCCGGGGCGGCGACGCTGACGAGCAACAGGGCAGCAGCGGACAGGAGCGCGAAGCTGCGCGCCGACGCCGCTGCGGGACGGGATACAGCTTTCATGGCTGCCTCCAACCAGACGTGAGCGGTTGTCAACAGCCGGGTCGGTCTCGCCGCTTGCTCCCCGTCGGGCGCGGGAGGGCACCCAGCCCATCCCGGGGCGACCGATCGACACCCGACGGCTCATCGCCTCCCGGTTCCGGGACCCCTCCTCTGCCTCTGCTACGGCGTCGGCCCGGATCCGCCGCCACCCGTCCACCGCGTGCGCTACGGGCACCGCTATCAGTGTGCAGGTGACCACCTACCGCTACCAGGGTCGAAGGCCTCGACCCGACCCTGGAGCACGACCGCCGACGTGCCGGTCAGCTCCGCCGTTCGACGTCTGACGCGCCGTCGACCTCGCCCAACCACGCCCGGACGGCACCGACGAGGTGGAGCGAGCCGGTCACGACGATGCGTCCGAGCGCTCCGGCGCGTGCCTCGGCAGCGGTGAGGGCCGCAGCCACCTCGGCATCCCCGACCTGGGTGTCGAGGTAGCCGATGTCAGCGCTCACGGCCCGCAGCCGGCGTTCGAACGCGGTGAGGTCACGACCGCCGCTGACGCCGAGGAGCACGACGGTGTCCCCCTCGACCGGCCGTTCAGCGAGGGCTGCGATCAGTGCATCGAGGGCGGGCCCGTCGTGGGCCCCATCGAGCACCACCTCCGGGCGCCCGGCCCGCACGAGCGACTCGGTTCGGCCGGGGACCGCGACCTGGGCGAGGCCCGCACGGATCAGCTGCGGTGCGGGCCATCCGCCGAGCGCCGCGTGCAGCGCCGCGAGGGCGGTCGCTGCGTTCTCGGCCTGGTGGACGCCCCACAACGGCAGCCAGACCTGCAGGGTCGCGCCACCGGGTCCGAGCAGCGTGATGGTCTGGCCATGCTCGTCGGGGTGGCGCTCGATCACCCCGTGGTCGACACCGCTCCGCAGCCAGCGTCCACCTCGCTCCGCGACGATCGCGGCGAGGACCGCATCGACCTCTTCGGTCTGCGGGGCGCTGACCAACGTCCCGCCGACGGGCAGGACCCCAGCCTTCTCGCGGGCGACCTCGGCGAGCGTCGCTCCTAGCTGCGGGTGGTCGAGCCCGACCGGCGTGAGCACGGTCACCGGCGCTGGCAGCGCCGCCGTCGCATCGCCGCTGCCACCGATGCCCGCCTCCACGACGGCGAGGTCGACCTGCGCGTCGGCGAAGGCCTGCAGGGCGATCGCCGTGATCACCTCGAAGAAGCTCAGCCGCTCCCCCGCCGGCAGGCCACCGCAGCTCGCCGCTGGCGGGGGGACCGCCTCGAGCCGTGCGACCGCGTCACGTACGCACCTGACCGCGGGCCCGAGCCGCTGCGGCGAGGCGACCCCTGCATCGATGCGGATGCGTTCGTCGATACGCTCGAGGTGCGGCGAGGTGGTTGCCCCCACACGGCGGCCGGTCGCCGTCAGCAACGCCTCGAGCAGGTGGGCCACCGAGGTCTTGCCGTCGGTGCCGACGACCTTGATCACCTCGGGTC
>JBKGZF010000076.1:0-8457 GCA_046545715.1 Nitriliruptoraceae bacterium
ACCTCACGCACGGCGTGGCTGCGGTAATGGTCAGCGCCGAGCTCACGGCCGGTGGCGATCAGCACGATCGACTCACCGAAGAGCCGCACCTGCTCGCCGGCGTCGTTGACGTAGTACTCGCGGACGACGTCATCGCCGGCCGCGTCGATCAGCGCCGCGATCGCATCGCCGGTGGCGGCCCAGCGTCCGGCCCCCACGTGCAGCGGCCCGGTGGGGTTGGCCGAGACGAACTCCACGTTGACCCGACGACGCTGCTCGTCGGGCTTGTCGTGGTGGCCGTAGCGCTCGCCCTCGGCGATCACCCGCCGCACCAGATCCTGGTGGTAACGGTGGGCCAGTCGGAAGTTCACGAAGCCGGGGCCGGCGATCGACACCTCCTCGACGACCGCGGGGACCTCGAGGTGGTCGATGATCAGCTGTGCAAGCTCGCGTGGATCGCGCTGGGCGGGCTTGGCGAGTCGCAGCGCGGCGGTCGTCGCCCAGTCACCGTGCTCGGGCTGTCGCGGCTTCTCCAGATCCGGATCGACGGCTGGTAGCTGTGCCGCCTCGAGCGCGGCACGCAGACGGGCGTCGAGCTCACCGAGGACGGGATCGAGCAGTTCTGGGCGGGCCATCGTGGCTTCCGAGCGGGGACGGTCGACGAGGAAGCGCGGAGCGTACGACGCCGCCGACCACCCGTGCACCCCCGCGACCACGGCATCGACGTCAGGAGGGACGCGCACCCCGCTCTGGTACGTTGCCGGGCCGTCGGCGGCACCGCGTCAGGTCGCCGTCCGCGAGCCCCCGTAGCTCAGTGGATAGAGCACCGGCCTCCGGAGCCGGGTGCGTAGGTTCGATTCCTACCGGGGGTGCCATCGTCGGCGCATAGGCTGCACGCCCACCCTCCCCGTGGCACCTGCAGCGGAGCGCACATGGCCAGCATCGACGTCAGCGATCGCTCGATCTACAGCCGCACGCTCGGGATCGAGCAGGACCCGCTGGAGCTACCCCGACGCCACGTCGACGCTCAGGGCCGTGAGGTCGCGCCCGACCTCATCGCGCTGATGGGTGACACGCCGCTGGTCGCCCTCGACCGGCTCTCGGCCGAGGTCCCGCCCACCGTGATCGCGAAGCTGGAGATGCTCAACCCGGGCGGATCGGTCAAGGACCGCATCGGCATCGCGATGATCGAGGCTGCCGAGGCCACCGGTGAGCTCCAGCCCGGCGGCACGATCGTGGAGCCGACCTCCGGCAACACCGGCGTCGGGCTGGCGATCGTCGCGGCCCGCAAGGGCTACCGGTGCGTGTTCGTCGTGCCGGACAAGGTCAGCCAGGACAAGATCGCGCTGCTGCGGGCCTACGGCGCGGAGGTGGTGGTCTGCCCGACGGCCGTCGCGCCGGAGGATCCGCGCTCCTACTACTCGGTGTCCGACCGTCTCGCGGCACAGCCCAACGCCTTCAAGCCCGACCAGTACTTCAACCCGGCCAACCCCCAGGCACACGTCTTCTCCACCGGCCCCGAGCTCTGGCGTCAGACCGGTGGGAAGATCGACGCGCTGGTCCTCGGTGTCGGGACCGGCGGCACCACCACCGGTGTGGGGCGCTACCTCAAGCGGTACAAGCCCGACGTGACGATCGTGGGCGCGGACCCGGAGGGATCGTTGTACTCGGGTGACGATGCGCACCCGTACCTGGTGGAGGGCATCGGCGAGGACTTCTGGCCCGAGACCTTCGATCCCTCGCTGGTCGACGTGTGGGAACGGGTGTCCGACGCCGAGTCGTTCGCGATGGCCCGACGCTGCGCCCGCGAGGAGGGGATCCTGGTCGGCGGCTCGTGTGGGACGGCGCTGGTGGCCGCACTGCGCTACGCCGCGACCCAGCCGCCCGACGCCACGATCGTGGTGCTGCTGCCCGACTCCGGCCGGGGCTACCTCTCCAAGTTCTACGACGACACCTGGCTGGCCGAGCACGGCTTCGTCGAGCATGCCTCGGGCACCGGCTCGGTCGCCGACGTCCTCGCCACCAAGGGCGAGGACCTGCCACCGGTCGTCCACCTCCATCCAAACGAGACCGTCTCCGCCGCCATCGGGCTGCTCAAGGAGTACGGCGTGTCGCAGATGCCGGTCTTGCGCGATGGGGTCCACGATCACGCCACCAGCGACGACGTGATCGGCTCCGTCCGTGAGAACGCCCTGCTCGACGCGGCGCTGCGCGACGCCGAGGTCATGTCCAAGCCGCTCGTCGAGGTGCTGCAGCCCCCGCTCCCGGCCATCGACACCGATGCACCCGTGGACGAGGTACTGGCCGCGCTCGCGGCGGGGGCACCCGCCGTGCTCGCCACCGATGACGGCCGGTCGGTCGGGGTGCTCACGCGTGCCGACGTGCTGACCTTCCTCGCAGGACAGGAGCCGCGATGAGCACCGGCAACGACCACGGCATCTCCACGCGTGCGATCCACGTCGGCCAGGAGCCCGAGCCCACCACCGGCGCGGTCGTGGTCCCGATCTTCCAGACCTCGACGTTCGCACAGCCGGCGGTGGGTGAGCACCTCGGCTACGAGTACGCCCGCACCGGCAACCCCACCCGCACCGCGCTGGAGCAGTGCCTCGCTTCGCTGGAGGCCACCGACCGGGCGGTGTGCTTCGCCTCCGGTCTGGCTGCTGAGGACGCGGTGTTCCGCCTGCTCTCACCGGGCGACCACGTGGTGATGGCCGACGACGTCTACGGCGGGACGTGGCGCCAGATCGACCAGGTCCACACCCGCTGGGGCATCGAGGTGACGGCGGTCGACCTCGCCGATCTCGACGCCGTGCGGGCAGCGATGCGGCCGCAGACCAAGCTGCTGTGGGCCGAGACCCCCTCGAACCCGCTGCTGAAGCTCCTCGACCTGAGGGCGCTCGCCGAGCTCGCCCATGAGCACGACGCCTGGCTGGTCGCCGACAACACCTTCGCGACGCCCTACCTCCAGCAGCCGGCGCGGCTCGGCGCCGACGTGGTGGTGCACTCCACCACCAAGTACCTGGGCGGCCATTCCGACGTCGTCGGCGGCGCGGTGTGCACCGACGAGGCCACGGCGCAGCGACTGGCGTTCCTGCAGAACTCGGTCGGCGCGGTCCCAGGTCCCTTCGATGCCTGGCTGACCCTGCGGGGCGTCAAGACCTTGGGGGTGCGGATGGACCGGCACTGTGCCAACGCGGCCACCATCGCGCGGTGGCTCGCCGATCATCCTCGGGTCAGCGCCGTGCGCTACCCCGGGCTGCCGGAGCATCCCGGCCACGAGCTCGCTGCGACGCAGATGCGTGGCTTCGGGGGGATGGTCTCCTTCCAGGTCGCCGGTGGCCTGCGTGCGGCCAAGCAGGTCGCCGAAGGCACGCAGCTGTTCTTCCTGGCCGAATCGCTGGGCGGGGTCGAATCGCTGATCGAGCATCCGGGCATCATGACCCACGCCTCGGTCGCGGGCACCGCGCTCGAGGTCCCCGACGATCTGCTGCGGCTCTCGGTCGGGCTCGAGGACGTCGACGACCTGCTCGCGGACCTCGAGCAGGCACTGTCCGCGTCCGCAGGGTGACTACGACCTGCGCCCCGGCGTGAGGAGAGCCTGTGCGCGCGCTGCTGCTGTTCAACCCCAACGCCACCACGACCGACGAGCAGGTCCGTGACGTGATCGTGGCGGCGCTCGCCTCCGAGGTGGCGCTGACCGTCGAACTGACCAAGCAGCGAGGTCATGCCACCCACCTCGTCGCCGGAGCCGTCCACGAGGGCGTCGATGTGGTCTTCGCGCTCGGCGGCGACGGCACCGCGAACGAGGTGATCCAGGCGCTCGCGGGGACCGAGGTCCTGCTGGGCATCCTGCCCGGCGGGGGCGCGAACGTATTCGCGAGGTCGCTGGGCCTGCCCAACGACGCCGTACGCGCCACCGGGGTCCTGCTCGAGGCCCTGCGGGCGGGCCGCGAACGCAGGATCGGGCTCGGTCGGGCCGGCGAGCGGTACTTCGGCTTCAACGCCGGCTTCGGCTTCGACGCGGCGGTGATCCGCCACGTGGAGCAGCACGCGACGGCCAAACGGTGGCTGCGCCAGGGTGCCTTCGTCTGGTCGGTCCTTCGGGAGTGGACGGTCGGCGCCGGACGGGAGAAGGCGAGCTCGATGGTGACCCTGCCCGATGGGACGGTCCGCGGACCGGTCGCCATCAGCATGGTCGCCAACACCGATCCCTACACCTACCTCGGTCCCCGCCCGATGCACGTCCACCCCCATGCCAGCTTCGACACCGGGCTGGACCTGATGACCGTCCGAGCACTCAACACCCTGCGCCTACTCGAGATCGCCGCAGGCACCTTCCGTGGTGGCCGCCACACCGAGCGCGACGCGGTCGAGGAGTACCACGACCTGCCGTGGTTCACGGTCAGCGCCGACACCCCCCAGCCGGTGATGGTCGACGGCGACTACGCCGGCGAGCGCAGTGAGATGACCTTCACCTCCGTCCCCGGGGCGCTCCGCGTCCTCGTGTGACCCACCTACGTGCGTTCGGCGTTCCCGACGCGCGTTGCACGCCCGTCGGGGGACGCGGGTGAGCACGAAGTCGTAGGGACCCTTGACACCGACCCCCCGTCCGTTACCGTCCCGGCCGACTCGAGAATGTGTTCACAAGCACCGCTTCTGGCGGAGCGATTTGGCCCACCGGCTCCCGCACCAGCCGGTACCTGGGCGGCGGGCTCCTCGCTGCTGTGACGTCGGCACGACGGCGTCAGGCATGACCTGCCCGCCGTCAGCTGGTCCTGGCCACCGACGACCCGCCCCACCGGCTGCGGACATCCAAGATGGAGAGAGCCACCATGGACTGGCGCCAGCGTGCCGCCTGTGTCGACGAGGACCCCGAGCTGTTCTTCCCGATCGGGACGACGGGGCCAGCGGTCGAACAGGCGGATGCCGCCAAGCGTGTCTGCGCGACCTGCGAGGTCCGGGAGGAGTGCCTCGAGTTCGCCATCGCCACCAACCAGGACGCCGGGGTGTGGGGCGGTCTGACCGAGGACGAGCGCCGCACGCTCAAGCGTGCCCGGCAGCGTCGTCGGCGCATGGCTAGCTGAGGCTCCCGCGCAACCCCGTCCGCGGCTCGATCAACGGGTCAGCGCGGCAGCGGCAGCAGCGTCTCACAGCGCGTACCCGGTCCGTCCGGCACCGGCTCGACCTCCAGCGTCCCGCCGAGCTCGGACTCGACCAGCGTGCTCGCGATCCGCAGGCCGAGGTTGGAGCTGGCGGCGATGCTCCAGTCAGCCGGGATGCCGACGCCGTCGTCGCGGACCTCCACGTGCAGGCTGGCCTCCCCACGCTCGAAGACGACCAGGACCTCGCCACCCCGGTCGGGGAAGGCGTGCTCGACCGCGTTCTGGAGCAGCTCGGAGAGCACCAGCGCCAGTGGCGTTGCCACCTCGGCAGGCAGCTCGCCGGCGCTGCCCAGCACCCGCAGGTGGACCGGCTGCTCCGGGTCGACCAGGCCGGCCTCGAGCATGTCGATCAGGCGCTGGGCGACCTTGTCGAACGACACGTGCTGACGTGAGTCCTGCGACAGCGTCTCGTGGACCAGGGCGATCGACGAGATGCGGCGCACCGACTCGTTGAGCGCCGCGCGGGCCTCGGCCGAGCCCAGCCGCCGCGACTGCAGCCGGAGCAGCGAGGCGACCGTCTGCAGGTTGTTCTTGACCCGGTGGTGGATCTCGCGGATCGTGGCGTCCTTGTAGAGCAGCAGTCGCTCGTGGCGCCGTAGCTCGCTGACCTCGCGCACCAGCATGAGCGAACCCAGCACGTGGTGCGCCCGCGTCAGCGGCAGGCAGCGACGCAGCACCACCGCGCCCCGTGACTCGACCTCGGACTCCAACGGCTCACCATCGGCGAGCGCCTCGAGCAGGGGCTCGGGATCGAGGTCGAACTCGGCGACGTGGTTGCCGACGATGTTGTCGATCACACCCAGTCGCCGGTAGGCGCTGATCGCGTTGGGGGTGGCGTAGGAGACCACCCCGCTCGGATCGAGCCGGAGCAGCCCGTCGCCGACCCGCGGCGAGACGGTGCGTTCGCCGTCCTCGCCGGGGAACGGGAACTCGCCCTCGGCGAGCATGTTCGACAGATCGTTGGCTGCCTGCAGGTAGGTCAGCTCCAGCTGCGAGGGGGCCCGGACCATCGAGAGGTTCGCCTCACGGGTCACCACGGCGATGACCTCGCCGTCGTAGGGGACGGGGATCGCCTCCTCGCGCACGGGGACGCCGGTCGACCAGTCGGGGTCACCATCGCGGATGATCTCGCCGGATACGAACGCCCGGGTCACCGACGGCTTGTCCTCGGCCGCGAAGGTCCGCCCGACCAGATCCTCCTGGTAGATGGTCTGCGCGGTGTAGGGCCGCATCTGCGCCACGACCGTCAGGCTGCCGTCCTCGGGATCGCGCGCGAACATCAGCAGGTCGGAGAACGACAGATCCGCCAGGATCTGCCAGTCCGAGGCGACCGCTGCGAGGGCATCGACCGGGGCGCCGTGGAGCCCGGCCCGTTGCTCGACGAGTTCCTCGAGTGACGACACCGCGACGTCAGCTACCGAGGAAGCGCTGCAGCTGCTGCAGTGGCACCGCTTCGCGGATGTGCTCGAAGGCGCGCTTCTCGATGTCGCGCGCCTCGCTCATCGACAGTCCCAGCTCGCGTGCGGTATCACCGAGGTCGTGGGGGTGGCCGTCCTTGAGCCCCATCCGCAGCTCAAGGACCTGTCGCTGCGTCTCGGGCAACCGCGCGAGCACACGTTGCAGCTGCCCCGTCAGCTGCTTGGTCGTCTCGTCCTGGCTGCCCTGGCCGCGCTTGCCCTTGCGGGGCTCCTGCTTGCCCGACTGCTTGCCCGACTGCTTGCCCGTGCGCTTACCGGACCGCTTGCCACCGCCATGGCCCTGGCCACCGGGCTGGCCACCACCGCGGCCACGACCGCCCTGGCCACCGCCGGAGCGGCCTGATCCCTCATCGTGCGCAGCTGCTGTCATGCTCCGAGCGTAGCCACCGTCGACCCCCGACCGGAGCGACGTGGCATCATCGCCGTGGAAGTCATCGCCGCGCCAACGGAGTGCTCGTCCTGTGCCGTTCGTGCTGACCGTCCTCATCGTCGCTGTCGCGTCGAGCTACCTGCGTGGTGGCCGCCTCGGTCACGTCGCCGACGCGCCGCTGGGTTGGAGCTGGCTGCTGTTCGTCGGCGTCGGGGTCCAGGCCGTGGTGAACCTGGCCGCAGCGCGTCAGTGGCTCCCGGACGCGGGGTGGACGGGCTGGTCGCTGCTGCTGCTGAGCCAGCTGCTGATCGTCGGCTTCCTGATCGCCAACCGGTCGTTGCCCGGGACCTGGCTGGTCGCAGTTGGGCTGGCCCTCAACGCGATCGTCATCGCGGCGAACGGAGCGATGCCGGTCGACCCGGCGGCGATCCAGGCGATCGGGATGGAGGGAGCTGAGGTCGCTCCGGGCAAGCACACGTTGATGACCTCGAGCACGCGCCTGCCCTGGCTCGCCGACGTGATCCCCGTACCGCCACTGCGGTCGATCATCTCAGTGGGTGACCTGGTGCTGGCGGTTGGCCTACTACCGATGACCCACCGGCTGATGCGGCCCTCCCAGCAGCCGCGATCCACCGATGGTGGGTCCGAGCCCGACCACCCCCGTGACCATCCCCATGGGGTCGAGGGCTAGCGCGTTCTCAGGACCGGACCGGCTCGGCGGCACGCCGGTCGACGATGTGATCGAGCGCTCGGACCACGTCGAGGTCACCGATCTCACGCACGAGCCGCACCACCACCTCGTGCCGCTGCTCAGCTGCACTGGGATCAGGTGCGTAGCGATCCAGGGTGCAGCAGGCGGCCACGATCCGCGCGGCACGGCCGGTGACCTCCTCGGTGTCCTGTGGCTGCCCCGAGAGATCACCGTGCTGTTCGACGATCGCAGCGACACGGTCGAGGTCGCCGACCTGCCGCAGCACCTCGGCACCGGCCACCGCCAGCTCGCGCTTGCCAGCCGGCGCCTCGCGCTCGAGCTGGATCCGGCCCAGCTCGTGGAGGTGAGCGGCCCGTACGACCTCGGCGACCGTTCCCGCATCCAGCCCCAGCTCCAGGGCGACGTCCCGGCTGAGCTCACCTACCCGCACGCCGTGATCGCGGTCGATGGTGCCGAGCTGCTCCGGCAGGCGCGACATCGCCCGGATCGTCTCTTCATAGGCACGGTGCCCGAGCGCCAGCCGTTCCAGTCCCACCCGAGCTGCGAGCAACGGGATCAGCATGGTCGGCAGCGTCCACGTGCCCAGCACCGGATGGACCAACGCACCCAGAGCCGCCGTCGAGGCGACCGACGCACCGACCGGCGCGTTCGCCCGTACGGACTCAGCCACACGCAGCAGCGCATAGCGCCAAGCACGACGGGTTCGGGACAGGACCTCGAGCGCCGGCACCCCGAGGACGATCGCCACGCTGACAG
>JBKGZF010000077.1:0-8436 GCA_046545715.1 Nitriliruptoraceae bacterium
CTCTCGAGCAGCGCTTCACACCCGGCATGAGCCGTAACGAGGCCGTCGCAGCGTCGGTCAGCGCGCTCTCCGAGGCCGCGGGACGCGAGCTCACCCCCGACGTGCTCGAGGTCTCAGGACTGGACGCCACCCGCGCACGACGCCGGTTCTTCCGGCTGCGCGGCGCCGAGCTGCAGGCGGCCCTCGAGGCCTGATCACCGAAGGCTGACGACGCTCGGGCGGGACCAGGGCGTACGCTTGGGGCCACGGACGCCGGCCGGCTCCGTCGCTACCAGCCCGAGGTGTCGATGCGCCGCAGGATCTTCGGCATCGAGAACGAGTACGGCGTGACCTGCACCTTCGAGGGGCAGCGCCGGCTCAGCCCCGACGAGGTGGCCCGCTACCTCTTCCGCCGGGTGGTCTCGTGGGGCCGCTCGTCCAACGTCTTCCTGGAGAACGGGGCCCGGCTCTACCTCGACGTCGGCTCGCATCCGGAGTACGCGACACCCGAGTGCGACTCCCCCCACCAGGTGGTGGTGCACGACCGTGCCGGTGAGCGCATCGTCGAGCAGCTGGTCCTCGCCGCCGAGCAGCGCCTGGCCGAGGAGGGCATCGCCGGACGCATCGCGCTGTTCAAGAACAACACCGACTCCGCCGGCAACTCCTACGGCTGCCACGAGAACTACCTCACCGCCCGGGTGGGGGAGTTCCAACGGCTCGCCGAGGCCCTGATCCCGTTCCTGGTGACGCGCTCGGTCTTCGCCGGGGCGGGCAAGGTCCTGCAGACCCCGCGTGGTGCGGTGTTCTCGCTGGCCCAGCGTGCGGAGCACATCTGGGAGGGGGTGTCCTCGGCGACCACCCGGTCACGGCCCATCATCAACACCCGTGACGAGCCGCATGCTGATGCCGAGCGCTACCGGCGCCTCCACGTCATCGTCGGTGACTCGAACATGAGCGAGTACACCTCGTGGCTGAAGGTCGCCACCTGCGATCTGGTGCTGCGCATGTTCGAGGAGCAGGCGGTCATGCGCGACCTCACCCTCGACAACCCGATCCGCGCCATCCGCGAGATCAGCCACGACCTCACCGGTACCCGGCGCATCCGCCTGGCCAACGGACGCGAGATGAGCGCGCTCGACATCCAGCAGCTCTACCTGGAGCGGGTCGAGCGCTTCGTCCAGGCCAGCCACGAGGCCGACGAGGAGGCCAAGCGGGTCGTGGCCGAGTGGCGCCACGTGCTCGAGCACCTGGTCAGCGATCCGATGGCGCTCGGCCGGCAGCTCGACTGGGTCGCCAAGTACCAGCTGATCGAGCGCTACCGGGACAAGCACGACCTGCCGCTGGGGCACCCCCGGGTGCAGCTGCTCGACCTGGCCTACCACGACGTGGTCCGAGATCGTGGCCTCTACCACCTGCTGGCACGCCAGGGCCGCATGCAGCGCCTGCTCGACGACGACGAGGTCGAGCGAGCGGTGCACGAGCCTCCGGCCGGCACCCGTGCGGCACTGCGGGGCCGGTTCGTGCGCGAGGCGAAGCGCAAGCGGCGCGACTACACCGTGGACTGGGTCCACCTCAAGCTCAACGACCAGGCCCAGCGCACGGTGCTGTGCAAGGACCCCTTCCGCGCCCAAGACGACCGGGTCGACCGGCTCATCGAGGCCATGTGAGGTGCGCACCGACGCTCGCTGAGGCCCGTCGACGGTGAGCCAAGATGGCTGAGCGTGCGGCGTGCACATGTCTAGGCTGGCGCTCAGCCGGACAGGAGCGGCGGTGACGCCGAAGGTCGAACGCCTGGTCAACCTGACCGTGGCGCTGCTCGAGACCCGCCAGCCCATGACCCTGGCCGAGCTCAAGCGGCGCACCGGCTACTACACCCAGGACGATCACGCCTCCGCGCGCCGGATGTTCGAGCGCGACAAGGACGAGCTGCGTCAGCTCGGGATCCCCGTCGAGACACGCCCCGTGCCTCGCAGCGACGAGTACGGCTATCTGATCCCGCGGGGGCGCTACGAGCTGCCCGACGTGGACCTGACCGCCGAGGAGGTCGCGTCGCTCGCCCTGGCGGTGCGCATGACCGGTGTCGAGGGCACGCCGTTGGCCCTGGCGAAGCTGGCCGCACGCGCACCCGAGCCGGCGCCGCTCGAGACCGATCCCACCACCCGGGTCGAGCTGGAGACCGAGCCGGTGGACGCGGTCGCCGAGATGGTCGTGCAGCGCCAGCCGGTCACCTTCGAATACCGAGCTGCCGACGGCACGCAGCGCGTGCGGACGGTCGATCCGTACGGCGTCGTCCGGCGCCGGGCGGCGTGGTACCTCGTCGGCCGGGACCACGACCGCGATGCCGTGCGGGCCTTCCGCCTCGACCGCATGCGTTCGCGGCCGGTGGCGGTCGGAGAACCAGGCGCCTACGACCCGCCGGACGACCTCGACATCGCGCGTGCCGTGCAGGGACCCCGCGACGATGCGGTCGAGGCGGAGGTCGCGGTGGCGGAGCACAGCACCTGGTCGCTGTCGCTGCGGGGCGGCTACGACACCGGGCAACGCACCGACGACGGGCGGGCGGTGTGGCGCCTGCCGGAGGTGGACCCGGTACGGGACCGGTCCTTCCTGCTGGGCTTGGGGGCGGATGTCGAGGTGCTCGCGCCCGAGTCGCTGCGGCGGTCGGTGGTCGCCGCGCTCGACTCGGCCCTGGCCGCCGCTACCGACGGTGACGCAGCGAACGGGGACCGGGCCGGCGGCGCCGGAGCAACCGACGACGAGGTCGCCCCGTGAGCGCGCCCGACGACGTGGCACGGATGCTGACGATGGTGCCCTGGCTGCTGCAGCGTCCGGGCGCCAGCCTCACCGAGATCGCCGAGGCCTTCGGTGTGGACGAGCGCACGGTGCGCGGCGACCTCGACCACCTCGACTTCTGTGGCCTGCCCGGGCTCGGGGGTGGGGACCTGTTCGAGGTCATGACGGTCGGTGATCGCGTGGTGCTGCGCATGGCCGAGGAGCTGGCGCGTCCGATGCGCCCGACCGCGAGCGAGGCGATGCGCTTGGTCCTGACCGTCGACGCCGTGGCCGATCTGCTCGACGACGAGCTGCCGGCGCTTCGCTCGGCACTCGACAAGGTGCGCGCGGCGCTCGGCATCCCGCAGTCGGCGGCAGACGTCGTCGGTCCGAGCGGTCCTGCGACCCTCAGCCGGCTGCGTGACGCCGTGCGCGATCGTCGGCGCGTGCAGCTGACCTACCAGGGGCGTGCCGATACCGCTCCGCAGCAGCGCGAGGTCGATCCCTGGGCCCTGCACGTGGTCGACGGCAGCTGGTACCTCCAGGGTCACGATCACGGCGCCGGCGCCCGGCGGGTGTTCCGACTCGATCGGATCGGCTCGGTGACCACCACCGACCAGCCGGTGACGGTCGAGGCGCCCGCGCAGCTCGAGCCACCCCGCTACGTGCCGGAGGACGACCACCTCGCCGTCGTGCTCGAGGTCGGAGCACGGGGACGCTGGATCAACGACGCCCTGAGCGTCGACGAGGTGGAGGAGCTCGACGACGGCGGTGCGCGCCTGCGGCTGCGCACCGATGCACCGGGCTGGCTCGCCCGTCTGGTGGTGATGGCCGCGGGCGAGGCACGCGTCGTCGAGCCGACACAGCTCCGCGAGCAGGTGGCGACGATCGCGGCCGCCGCCCTGGAGCGGTATCCGGAGGCCCGCGCGGGACGCTGACGGACCGCGGCGACCTCGACCCGGCGGGTTCGTACTTCAGGCGTGCTGCCTGACGGCCGACATTGTGGGTGAGACGCTGTGACGAGGAGTTCGGCATGACCCGCATCCGCGCGAGCTGCCCCGCGTGTGGTGAGGTGGATCTGTCTCCCGACGAGGTGGTGCTCCACGTCGTGCGGGCACGGGACGGTGACATCGACGAAGCCAGCAGCTACCGGTTCACCTGCCCAAGCTGCGAGGAGGCGGTCGCCAAGCCGGCCGACGAGCGGATCGTCGAGCTGTTGGCAACCGGCGGGGTCGAGATCGTCGAGGCGGGGACCGAGCTGCCGCCTCACCCCGAGCAGCCATCGGCCGGACCGGCCCTGACCCATGACGACCTGCTCGATCTCCATCTCGCGCTGCAGGGCGACGAGTGGTTCCTGGAGCTGCTGACCAGCGTCGAGCGCTGAGGCGCCCACCCTCTCCGCGCGCGAAGCGTCCCTTCCCTCCGCACTCCCTCCAGCCGCGCGGGGTCGATGGGGCCGGGCGGTGCCCCTGCCAACCGGGTCGGGGCACCGCCCGGAGCGCCGAACCGGGCGCCGCTGCTGGCTACCCTCGCCCCGACCGCACCTCAGGAGGCCTGTGGCCACTCCCGCCCTCGTCGTGCTCGTCGTCGGCCTGGCCGCCGGAACGCTGGTGGTGGTCGGCGTGGTCCTGGTCGTGGTGCAGCGCGCCGTCCGCGCCTACCGCGACGCCAGCCGGACGCTCGAGCGGGTCCAACCGCTCGTTGAGCAGCTGGCCGATCACCAGGCGGTGACGCGTCGCGAGCTCGACCGCGTCGCACAGCGGGTCGAGGACGCGCGTCAGGACGGTCAGCACCCCGAGTGATCCGAGGGCTCTGTACACTCAGAACCAGTCCCACCTCCAACGTGAGGAGCACGATATGGGCGGCATCGGGCCCCCCGAGCTCTTGATCATCCTGGTGATCCTGTTGCTGCTGTTCGGTGGCAAGAAGCTGCCTGAGCTCGCCAACTCCATCGGCACGTCGCTGCGCGAGTTCCGCAAGGCGTCCGGCGAGGCCGACGCGGATGGCTCCTCGGAAGGGACCACCGACGACGCATCGCCGGCCGACCCCGATACGGAGCGCTGAGGCCATCGTCGTGGAGGAGCCCGCCGCGGTGAGTGGCACCGCGGGGGAGATGCCCCTCGTGGAGCACCTGCGGGAGCTCCGGACGCGGCTGTTTCGGGCCGTGATCGCCCTCGCGGTCGGCACCGTGATCGGCTACGTGGTCTTCCCGCTGCTGCTCGATCTGCTGATCGCGCCGTACTGCGACATCCCCAACGCGCTGCGGCCGGACACCAACCAAGCATGCTCGCTGATCGCCACCAAGCCGCTCGAGCCGTTCAGCGTACGGATCCGCACGGCCCTGGTGATCGGGCTGTTCGTGGCAGGTCCGGCGATCTTCTTCCAGCTGTGGCGCTTCATCGCCCCCGGGCTCACCAGCCGTGAGAAGCGCTTCTCGCTGCCGTTCGTGATCTCCGCCCAGCTGCTGTTCGCCATCGGCATCGGCTTCGCCTACCTGATCGTGCCGCGTGCGCTGCGCGTGCTGCTGGCGCTCGGCGGACCGGGCATCGAGCCGCTGCTGGCGGCGACCGACTACCTCTCGTTCTTCCTCGCGCTGTGCATCGCCTTCGGGCTGGTGTTCGAGCTGCCGCTGGTGCTGATCACGCTGGTGCTGCTGCGCGTGGTCAAGGCCTCCGGCCTGCGGCGGGCACGTCCTTACGCGATCGTGGCGATGGCCGTTGCAGCGGCGTTCATCACCCCGACGACCGACGCGGTGACGCTGCTGTTCGTGGTCGGGCCGGCCTGGGTCTTCTACGAGCTGTCCATCCTGGTGGCGTGGTGGGTCGAGCGCCGCCGGCGTCGCCGGGCGGGTACCGCGGAGACCCCATGAGCAGCGCGAGCGGCCCCGACCGCACCGACGCTGCCCGACCGGCTGCCGCGCAACCGGCCGAGCAAGCCCCACCACGCCCGAGGTCGGGCAGCCGCTCCTCGGCGCTCCGACTGCTCGCGCGACGGCAGCGTCTGGGCATCCTGGTGACCGTCGCGGTGATCGCCTTGCTCCTGGGGGTCCTGATCGGGCGTGGCACCGCCTCCGGCCCGGAGGCGGACGCCCGGCAGGCCGTGGAGGCGACCGTGCTGCAGATCGCACTCGACGCCGACGGCATCTGGACCTCCACCACCGACGATCGACCGCCGGTCAGCGAGGGCCTGGTGCGGCTGCGCGGTGACGGCGACCCGCGTCTGGTCGAGCGCCACCTCGACGAGTGGCTGGCGGCCTACGACCAGGCGATGATCCGGTTGGCCGGCGAGGACCTGCCCGCCTCCGCGCGGCCCGTCCAGCGCCAGCTGATCGCGGGGGTGATGCTCTCGCGTGATGCGGTCGAGGTGCTGGGCCACGCCGCCAGCATCGAGGATGAGACGGCACGCATCGACCTCACCACCGAGGTGGGACGCCTGCGGATGCGCTCGGAGCAGCTGATCCAGAGCGCCCGTGCGTCCACGGCCGACCTGGACGGCTCGCGGACGGACGTCTCCCCACCGCAGGAGCTGCGTGACTTCCAGGAGGGGCGGCGGGACTGAGCGCTTGGGTCGCAGCGTCCTGGAGCACCACGCCCGAACGAGGCCGTAGCCTCGTGGTCGAGACCCGGATCGGACGAAACCTCGTGTCCGCACACCCACACGACCTCACCGATGACGTCGCACCCTCGCCCGACGACCCCCGTCTGGCGCCGTTCGTCGCGCGGCTCGGCTTCCCGCCGGATCCCTTCCAGCTGCAGGCGATGGCCGCCCTCGCCGCGGGACGCTCGGTCCTGGTGGCGGCCCCCACCGGCGCGGGCAAGACCGTCGTCGGCGAGTTCGCCTGCGACGACGCCGTCGAGGGCGGCGGCAAGGCCTTCTACACCACCCCGATCAAGGCGCTGTCGAACCAGAAGTACCGCGACCTGCTGCTGCGCTACGGCGAGGACCGGGTCGGGCTGCTGACCGGCGACCGCTCGATCAACGCAGGCGCGCCCGTGGTGGTGATGACCACCGAGGTGCTGCGCAACATGATCTACGAGGCCTCGTCGACCTTGGAGGGCCTGCGTCACGTGATCCTCGACGAGGTGCACTACCTCGCTGACCTCGCGCGCGGGGCGGTCTGGGAGGAGGTCATCATCCAGCTTCCCGCCGCGGTGCAGCTGACCGCGCTCTCCGCCACGGTCAGCAACGCCGAGGAGTTCGGGCGCTGGCTCGATCAGGTCCGCGGTGGTGACGGCAGCGGACGGGGCCAGGTCGGCAGCGGCTGCCAGGTGATCATCGAGGAATCACGGCCGGTCCCGCTGCGCCACCACTACTTCGTCAACGACCGGGTCTACGACACCTTCCGGGCCGGCCAGAAGGGTGGCGCCAGTCGCGAGCACCGCGAGCGGGCCGCACAGGCACTGGGCGGGGTGCCCAACCCGGACGTGATCATGCTCGAGCGGCGGGCGCGCCAGCGCAACCGCGTGTCCAACAAGGGCCGACGGCAGGGACCGCCCGTCAAGCTGCGCTGGCCGTCGCGGCCCGACGTGGTGGCCGAACTGGCCGCGCGGCGCTGGCTGCCGGCGATCCTCTTCGTGTTCTCGCGCCAGGGGTGCGAGGACGCCGTCGAGCAGCTGCGGCGCAGCGGTGTCCGGCTGACGAGCGAGCACGAGCGCAGCGAGATCGCCGCGATCGTCGACACGATGCTCGCGGATCTGCCCGACGCGGACCTCGAGGTGCTCGGCTTCGGCGGCTTCCGTGCCGGTCTGCTCGACGGGGTCGCGGCGCACCACGCTGGGATGGTCCCGGCCTTCAAGGAGTGCGTGGAGGTGCTCTTCCAGCGCGGCCTGCTCAAGGTGGTGGTCGCCACCGAGACCCTCGCACTGGGGATCAACATGCCGGCCCGCACCGTGGTGATCGAACGGCTGGAGAAGTGGAACGGGGAGTCGCACGTGCTGCTCACCGCCGGTGAGTACACCCAGCTGACGGGCCGGGCCGGTCGCCGGGGGATCGACGAGGTGGGGCATGCCGTGGTGCTCTACCAGCGGGATCTGGACTTCCGGACCGTGGCGGGCCTGGTCGGCACCCGTGCCTACCCGCTGCACAGCTCGTTCGCCCCCTCGTACAACATGGCCGTCAACCTGCTCCGCCGCCACGAGCTCGCCGACGCCGAGGCGCTGCTCGGCGCGTCCTTCGCGCAGTTCGAGGCCGACGTGTCGGTGGCCCGCAAGGCCGACAAGCTGCGCGAGCTCGAGTCCGGCCTCGATGGCTACGGCCAGCGGCTGCGCTGCGATGCGGGGGACTGGTCCGCCTACTGGGCGCTGCGACGTGAGCTCTCGAAACGCGAGAAGGCCGCAGCCAAGCAGCGACGGGACGCGGCGCGGGCCGCGCTCAACGAATCGATCGCCGGCCTCGAGCCCGGCGACGTGCTGCATCTGCCGTGGGTCGGGCGACGGGGCCTGGCCGCGGTGGTCGGGGTGCACCTGACCAAGAAGGGGACCCCGCTGGCGCAGGTGATCACCGATGACCGTGCGCTGTCCCGTGTCGGACCTCGTGAGCTCGACCAGCCACCGATGCCCGTGGAACGCATCCGGCTGCCCCGCCGTGGCAACCCCCGCCAGAAGGACTTTCGCCGCGACGTCGCCGCGACCCTGCGCACGCTCGACCCCCCAGCGATCGCAGCGCAGTCCACGGCCGAGGATGCAC
>JBKGZF010000078.1:0-8293 GCA_046545715.1 Nitriliruptoraceae bacterium
GATCGAGGCTGCCGACGCTGACCGTCGCGATCTCGAGCACCCGGTGCTTGGTGTCGAGCAGCACCGCCACGCTGCGCTCGCGGTCCGAGCCGATCACCGCGGGCACCAGCAGCGCAGCGGCGGCATCTGGGCTCGTGACCTCCGGGCGCGCTGCGGGATCATCCGGGGCGAACATCCGTCCGCAGTGGCAGGCGGGCACCGACACGCTGCCTCCCGGTGGTCCGCTCGACCAGCTGGCCGCCTCGAGCGGCGCCGAGGCAACGGTCACGGTCGCGGGGACGGGTGCCGGGCTCACGCCCGCGGGGCGGAGAGGTGCGGCGACCACGGATGCAGGGCGGGGCACGGCGGATCCTGCCGACGGGGACCCGGGCAGCCTGCCGTCACCCCTGCCGCACGTCGCGCTCGGTGTGAGCGAGGCTGTGGACGAGCACCGCTGGTGCGGACCGGCCACGCAGCGCGCACCGCGGGCCGCGTGGTCGCTCGTCGGTCATCGGTCCGCGTCCGGGAAGAACAGCGCGAGCTCGCGTGCCGCCGACTCAGCCGAATCCGAGCCGTGTACGAGGTTCTCGCCGATCTCGGTCGCGAAGTCACCGCGGATCGAGCCCGGCACCGCGTCCAGGGGGTTGGTCGCACCCATCAGCGTGCGCATCCCTGCGATCGCACCCTCACCGCTGACCCGCATGGCGACCAGTGGGCCTGAGGTGATGAAGTCGACCAGCCCGCCGAAGAACGGCTTGTCCCGGTGCTCGCTGTAGTGCTCCTCGGCGGTCGACCGTGGCAGCCGCATGAGCTCGAGGGCTTCGATCCGGTAGCCCTTGCGCTCGATGCGTGCGATGACCTCGCCGATCAGCCCCCGGCTGACGCCGTCGGGCTTGACGAGGATGAGGGTCTGCTCGATGGCCACGTGAGGGCCCCTTTCGAACGGCTGGGAACGTCGTCGCGCTGGCGCGGGAACGTGGAGCCTGCCCGCCGGCGGCCGGCACGGCAAACCCGCTGCGCACCACCCACCCGGCCCTTGGTCGGCAGCGAGATCCCGCAGGATGGCTCAGCGGGCGGGATCATCGCCCTCGTCGAGGTCCTCGAGCGCGGCCGCCAGCTCGTCGTCATCCTCGAGCAGTGCGGAGAGAGCGTCCAGGTCCTGCTCATCCACCGCCTCTGGCTCGTCCTCCGGCGCGACGACCACCTCCTCGGGCTCGTCGTCGATGAGTGGCAGGTAGCGATCGCGGGCGCTGCCCACGGTGGTGAGCGAGCCCACGACCAGCACCCCGTCGCCCTCGCGGGCCACCGTCTCGGCGAGCGACAGGGCACTGCCGAGATCCACAGCGGTCTCCACCACCACGCCGGTCTCACCCCACACCGCCAGCGCCGCGGCCTGCATCTGCTCCAGGGGCGCCGCCCGCGGTGAGGGCGCACGGGTGACGACCACGTGGGACGCCGCGTCGCGGAAGGCGGAGAGGATCGCCTCCACGTCCTTGTCACCGAGACACGCCGCCACCAGCACGAGCTCGCGGAACCCGAACGACTCCTCGAGGGCAGCGGCCGCCGCACGCGCTCCGTGCGCGTTGTGGGCCCCGTCGAGCACGACGGTGGGGTTGCGGTGCACCACCTCCAGGCGCCCCGGCACCTGGACCGCGCCGAGGCCGTGACGGACCACCTCGTCGTCCATCGCCTCGAAGGCGGCGCCGGTCAGCCCCGCGAAGGCGCCGAGCGCCAGCGCCGCGTTGTCCGCCTGATGCGAGCCGAACAGCGGCAGCAGGATGTCGTCGATCGTTCGCTCACCGATCCGCAGCGCCAGGCGCTGCCCCCCGACCGCGACCTCACGCGAGACCACCTCGAGGTCGTCGCCGAGCCACGACAGCCTCGCACCGGCCTCCTCAGCGGACGACTCGACCAACCTGGCGACCTCGGGGCGCTGTTCGGCACTGACCACGTGCGCACCCGGCTTGATGATCCCGACCTTCTCCCGCGCCGTCTCCTCCGGGGTGGCCCCGAGCTCCGCATGGTCGACGTCGATGGTGTTGATCACCGCGACCTCGCCACGGACCAGGTTGGTCGCGTCCCAGCTGCCACCCATGCCGACCTCGAACACGCCGACATCGACGGGCGCATCGGCGAACCACCAGCTGGCCATCGCCGTCAACAGCTCGAAGAAGGTGAGCTGATCGGCGTCAGCGCCATCGCGCTCACGCAGCCGCTGATCGACCAGGTCGGCGAGCGGCGCCACCTCGTCATAGACCTCGGCGAACCGCTCGGGGCCGATGGGCCGGCCCGCGAGACCGAACCGCTCACGGACCGTCTGCAGATGGGGCGAGGTGAAGCTGCCGGCGGACAGGCCGGCCGCAGAGCACAGCGAACCCACCATCCGCACCACCGAGCCCTTGCCGTTGGTGCCGGTGACGTGCACCGAGGGGTAGGCACGCTGCGGATCACCGAGCAGCTCGAGCAGCGAGGTGATCCGCTCGAGATCGGGGACCATGCGACCCGGCCCTCGGGCCAGCAGCGCCTGGTAGGCGCGCTGGAACTCCGGGTGGTCGTCGGGCGGCACCTGAACTCCTCGGGCATCGCGGTGAGCCCGGGAGCGTACTGCCGTGGCCGGTCGCCTCAGCCCGCCTCAGCCCTCGGACGCCTGGGAGCGACGGGCAGCGCGCGCCGCCCGCTTCTCCTCGAAGCGGGTCGCCTTGGCATCGAGCTCGGTGAGGAAGGTGGCGAGCTCCTCCCGACGCTGCTCGGCGGATGCGTCGAGGCCCTCCTGCTCGAACACCCGCCAGTGACGCAGCAAGGGCCACACGATCTCGTCGTGGTGGATGCGTAGGTCGTAGATCCCGGCGTTGGCGATCTGTGCGGACTTGGTGAGGAACTGCTTCATCCCGGCGCCCGGCATCTGAAAGCCGATCACCTCATCGGCGATGGCCTCGACCGCGGCGGAGGGATCGACGTGCATCGCCGCCTGCATCATGTCGCGGTAGAAGCGCATGTGGAGGTTCTCGTCCTTGGAGATCCGCGCCATGATTCGGTCAGCGACGGGATCCTGCGAGTACCGGCCGGTGTTGCGGTGACTGACCCGCGTAGCCAGCTCCTGGAAGGCCACGTAGGCCATGCCCGTCAGCGTGCCCTTGTTGTCGTGGTCGTAGCCGGTCTGCACCTGCGCCATCCGGGCACGCTCCATGGCGTAGGGGTCCATCGCCCGGGTCACGACCAGGTAGTCACGCAGGACGATCGAGTGGCGCCCCTCCTCCGCGGTCCAGCGATGCACCCAGTTGATCCAGGCGCCGTCGCCCGCACCGAACATGTCGTGGATCTCTCGGTGGTAGGAAGGCAGGTTGTCCTCGGTCAGCAGGTTGACCTCGAAGGCGATCTGGGCCACCCCTTCGAGCCGGGCCTGGTCCGGCGTCCACGGATCCCGGTCGTAGTCACGCCCCATGGAGTAGGGGATGTAGTCATGGGGGAACCACTCCTCGGCGATCCGCTCGTGCTCGCGCAGCTGTCGGTCGGCGACCGGCTCGAGCTCGGCCAGCAGCTGACGGTCAGACAGGCGCGTCGAAGTGGTGTTCGTCGAGGTCATGGCTCTCCCAGGCACGGTGCGGGCGGTGAGCCCCCCGGTCGGCGCACGCGGTGGCGCGCACGCCCGAGGCGATCTCCGGTGGGCTGAAGAACCTACGGTAACGTAGGTTACGGCCGCGTACCACCCCTCGGCTCAGGCCCGGTCGAGAGCTTCGAGCGAACCGATCCGCTCCTCGAGCTCCGCGATCGAGCTGCGCAGCCGCTCGTGCTTGGCCCGCTCGTTGTCCACCACCTCGGCCGGCGCGCGCTCGACGAACGCCTCGTTGGCGAGCTTGGCCTCCACCCGCTCGCGGTCGGCGGCCGCCTTGTCGCGCTCCTTGCGCAGCCGTGCCAGCTCGGCATCGACGTCGATCAGCCCCGCGAGATCCACCTGCGCCCTGCCGCCGTCGAAGCTCACCGTCGAGGTGCCAGCCCGTTCCTCGAGCGCATCGACCAGCCGTACGCGCTCGAGTCCGGCCAGCGAGGACACGATCGCCGGGTGGGCCGCGAGCACGTCGCGCTGAGCACTGGCGACGGTGATCTCGAAGCGGGCCTTGGGGGGGATCCCGTTCTGGGACCGGAAGCGGTTCATCTCGGTCACCAGGCTCATGATCACCCCGAAGTCCTGCTCCGCCTGCGGATCGGCGAGCCCGTGCCGTCCCGTCGGCCAGTCGGCGACCATCAGCGAGGCCCGACCGCCCTGCTCGCCGGTGAGCGCCCGCCACAGCGCCTCGGTGACGAACGGCATCATCGGGTGGAGCAGACGCAGGACGTCGTCGAGCACCACGGCGAGGACCCCGCGGGCCACGCCAGCAGCCGCCTCGTCCTCGCCGTACATCCGCACCTTGACGGCCTCGAGGTACCAGTCGGCGAGCTCGTCCCACACGAAGTGGTAGAGACCACGGGCCACGACGGGCCAGTCGTAGCGTGCGTAGGCCGCGTCGACCTGCGTGTGAGCTGCCTGGAGACGTGAGAGGATCCAGCGATCCTCGAGCTCGAGCTCGTCCGAGCCGGGCAGCTGCCCAGGCCGGGTGCCGGCGAGGTTGCTCAACGCGAACCGGGCGGCGTTCCAGACCTTGTTGGCGAAGCGCTTGGAGCCCTCGACCCACTCCTCGGCCAACGGCACGTCGGTGCCCGGCGCGGCCGAGCGCAGCAAGGCGAAGCGGGTCGCGTCGGCGCCGTAGCGATCGATCAGGTCGAGCGGATCGATGACGTTGCCGAACGACTTGGACATCTTCTTGCCGTGCTCGTCGCGCACGAGCCCGTGGTTGTGGACGGTGCGGAACGGCACGTCATCGGTGAACCACAGCGCGATCATCAGCATGCGGCTCACCCAGAAGGTGTTGATGTCGTAGCCGGTCACCAGCGTCGAGGTCGGATACCAGGTCGCCAGCTCCGGGGTGTCGCTGCCCGGGTGCTCCCAGCCGAGGGTGCTGAACGGCCACAGCTGGCTGGAGAACCAGGTGTCGAGCACATCCTCGTCCTGGACCCAGCCCTCGCGGTCGATGTCCTCGCGCGAGACCTCGATCTGGCCATCGGGGCCGTACCAGGCCGGGATGCGGTGCCCCCACCAGATCTGCCGCGAGATGCACCAGTCGTGGAGGTTGTCGAGCCAGTCGAGGAAGGGGCCGGTCTGTGACTCCGGGATGAAGGTCGTGCGGCGCTGCCGCACCGCCTCGGCCGCCCGCTCGGCCAGGGGACGCATCGACACGAACCACTGCATGCTCAGGCGCGGCTCGACCATGGTGTCGCAACGCGAGCAGTGCCCCACCGCGTGCCGGTAGGCAGCCACCTCCTCCAACAACCCCTCCGCGTCGAGCGCGGCGACGACCTCGGCGCGGGCAGCGAGTCGCTCGCGCCCCGAGAAGCGCGGTCCCACGGCCTCGGTGGTAACCGCATGGTCATCGAGGATGTCGATGACCTCGAGCTCGTGCCGCTGGGCGATCGCGTAGTCGTTGGGGTCGTGCGCGGGGGTGATCTTCACCGCACCGAGCCGAACTCCGGATCGACGTACGGGTCGGCGATCACCGCGAAGGTGCGATCCTGGAACGGATGGTGCACCTCACGACCGATCAGCTCGCGGTACCGCTCGTCGTCGGGATGCACGGCGATCGCGGTGTCGCCCAGCATCGTCTCGGCACGCGTGGTGGCCACCTGGATGCCTCCAGGTGATCCGTCCGCCCACGGGTAGGTGAAGCTGACCAGCTGCCCGTCCACCTCGACGTGCTCGACCTCGATGTCCGACAGCGCCGTCTGGCATCGGGGGCACCAGTTGATGAGGCGCTTGCCGCGGTAGATCAGGCCCTGCTCGTAGAGCGAGACGAACACCTCGCGCACGGCGTTGGACCGGGGGCCGTCGAAGGTGAAGACCTCGCGCTCCCAGTCCGCCGAGGCACCGAGCTTGCGCAGCTGACGCAGGATGGTGCCGCCCGATTCCTCCTTGAACGCCCACACCCGCTCGAGGAAGGCCTCGCGTCCGAGCGTCGCACGATCGGTGCCCTCGAGGGCCAGCTGCTTCTCGACCACGTTCTGCGTGGCGATGCCGGCATGGTCGGTGCCCGGGATCCACACCGCATTGCGGCCGAGCATCCGCTCACGGCGGATGATCACGTCCTGGATGGTGTTGTCGAGCGCATGACCGACGTGCAGCGAGCCGGTCACGTTGGGGGGCGGGATCACGATCGAGAACGGCTCACCCGGGTCGTCGGGCTCGGCGTGGAACAGACCAGCCCGCTCCCAGTCCGCGTAGAGGTCCGGCTCCACGGCGGACGGGTCATAGGCCGACGGCAGCTCGCTCATCACAGCGTCCAGCGGGTCGTGGGCGGGGCTTCGGTCGTGAGGAGCCGGGTACCGCGCTCGCGGTGGGCCCCTCGACGGCTCGGTCTCGCTGGCGGAGCGTAGCCAGCCCAGCCGTCAGCTCACTCGCCGGGGCCGACGACACCGCTGTGATCCGACGCTCCCGTCCCCGCTCTACCGGTCCTCATCGCCCGGGTAGGGCGTGCCCTCCCAGACCAGGCGCCCTGCCCCCTCGACGTCCTCAGCCCAGACCACTGGCTCGTCGAGGCCTGCACCATCGTCATCGACCTGGACGAGCAGGAGTCGATCGGCGTTGTCGAACAGGGCGACCCAGCCGCCGTCCGGTGCGTAGGCACCCGAGCGCACCTCGTAGCTGCCGGGCGCCTCGATCTCGGCGATCAGGGCATGATCACCGCGCGCCGACTCGATCCGCATGGTCTCCGGCCCGCCTTCGCCGCCCTGCGACGGACGGCGCGTGATCACGCTCTCGAGCGGTGCGGGCGGCTGCGAGCGCTCCTCGACGGGCGCACGCTCGATCACCTCGCCGGTGTCGGGGTCGAGCACCGCCAGCGAACGGTCACCGCGGTAGGTCTCGAGCAGCAGGCCCGAATCGTCCCAGCCAACCAGCTCGCCATCCGGTAGCCCGCAGGCGACCTCCTCGCCCGAGCCATCAGGGCGCTGTACCCACAGACAGGGACCATCCGGGGCGAAGCGCGTCCAGGCGACGGCGGCCTCCGGCGCAGCTCCCTCCTCGGGATCGAGATGGTCGAACCCGGGGGGACGCTCGACCCCGAAGGTGAGCACCAGCGCGACGGTGACGATCACCACAGTGGCAGCAGCGATGATCCACGGCCACACCACACCCTGGCGCGTCGATCGGGTGGTTGCCGGGCCCGTCATGTCCCCATCCTCGGTGGTGGCGGCGCCTCATCCTGCAAGGAGGACGAGCCGCTCGAGCTCCCGGCCCGCTCGTCGCTGACCTCATGCCTGAGCCTGCCGAGCGCGACCGCGACGAGCACGAGCAGCAGACCGATCACCAACAGGGTCGCCGGCGCACCGATCGCGTCCCCGAACAGCTCGAAGGTCAGCTGGGGCACGAAGACGAACGCGCCGATGCCGCCGAGCACCATCGGTGGCGTGCCACCGCCGGCGACCGCCAGGACCACGAGCACGCCGGCGGTGACCACGCCCAACGACAGCAGGGCCGTGCGGTGCTCGAAGGAGCCGACCTGCATGGCCACCAGTGCCACGGCGCCGCCCAGGACCACGGCGGCCGCAGCGGGCCGGAGCACGCCGGCACGGCCGAGCAGCAGCCAGGCGATCGCCAGCGACCACGCGAGCAACGCGAACCACACCGGCTCGGGGGTGAGCTGCGGCAGCTGCAGCAGCCCCAGCGCGACGGCCTCCACCGCAGCGAACACGGTCAGCTGCAGCGGCACAGCCGGGCGACGCAACAGCGCGGGTGCACTGACCAGCAACGCAGCGGCACCGCCGGCGATCGCCACCGGACCCTGCCTGGCCTCGAGCCCCTCGAGGAGCAGGACCGCGGCGAACCAGGCCGCGCCGACCGCGGCCGCTGCGGTGAGCACCGACGCCAACCGCCTGGCCGGACCCCGGGGGTCACGGGCGACCGCGATCCCCGCGGCCCCAGCCACCACCGTGAGCAGACCGATCAGGGTCAGTCGTCCGGCGAGGATCAGCTCGACCCAGACCTCGCGGAGCAGCAGGAAGACCGCACCGACGGCCAGGGCCGCACCGACGTAGCCGATGGCCTCAGCGATGATCCCGCGGCGATCGCTCGAGCCGCGCGCCTGCTCGTGGGCCACGATGCGTTGGACCTGCTCGTCGGTGATCAGGCCCGCGGCCCTCCACCGCTCGAGATCCTCGTCCAGCGCCACGGTCTACGACCTCCCTGGCGACCGGCCTCTGGGCCAGCTACCGCTCGGGGGCATCCACG
>JBKGZF010000079.1:0-8290 GCA_046545715.1 Nitriliruptoraceae bacterium
TGCCGATGCTGCTCGAGGCGCGGGACGACAACCCCGATATCACCTTCCTCGGCATCGACCACCAGGACCAGCTCGAGGACGGTGAGGACTTCGTCGCGGAGCTGGGCGTCGACTTCGCCACGATCCACGACCTCGAGGGCGAGGTGGCCGCGAAGCTCGGCGCGCGCGGGATGCCGACCACGGTCGTGTTCGACGCCGACGGCGAGGTGGCCGGCCGGGTGGTCGGTGAGATGACGCCGACCTCGCTCGAGGAGCTGCTGGCCGCGGCCCGTGGCTGACCGGGACCGGCGGTGTCAGCCGTCGGCCCGCTGGCGCGCGAGCACGGCCTCGGCGACCCGCGAGGCCGGCGGACGGCCCAGCTGGTGCGACATCCACTCGGTGACGCCGATCAGGGCATCGAGGTCGATGCCGGTGCTCACCCCCGAGCCGTGCAGGGCGTAGACCAGATCCTCGGTGGCCAGGTTGCCCTTCGCGCCGGCGGCGAACGGGCAGCCACCGAGCCCACCCGCTGAGGTGTCAGCGATGCTGATCCCCGCCTCGAGCGCGGCCAGGGTGTTGGCGAGTCCCTGCCCGTAGGTGTCGTGCATGTGCACCGCGAGGCGGTCGAGCAGCACCTGTGGCGCCAACCGGTCGATCAGCTCCTGCACCTGCCCGCCGGTGCCGACCCCGATCGTGTCGCCGAGCGACACCTCGTCGCAGCCCAGCTCGAACAGCGCCACGGTGACCCGGGCGACATCGTCGACCGGCACCTCGCCCTGGTAGGGGCAGCCGCACACCATCGAGACGTAGCCGCGCACCCTGAGCCCCTGCGAGCGTGCCCGCCGGATCACCGGCGCGAACATCTCCAGGCTCTCCTCGATCGAGCGGTTGAGGTTGCGCTGGCTGAACTCCTCCGAGGCCGCGGCGAACACCGCGATCTCGGCCACTCCGGCGGCCAGTGCCCGGTCCAGCCCGCGCTCGTTGGGGACCAGCACGGGGTAGCGCACGCCCTCGACCGGTGTGATGGCGGCCAGCACCTCGTCGGCGTCGGCCAGCTGCGGCACCAGGTCGGGACGCACGAACGAGGTCGCCTCGACCACCCGCAGGCCGATGCGCGAGAGCCGGTCGATGAACCCGACCTTCACGCCGGTCGGCACGACGCCGGGCTCGTTCTGCAGGCCGTCGCGTGGACCGACCTCCACGATCGTGACCGTCTCCGGCAGGTTCATGCGGGGACCTCGTTCACGGGTGGGTCGGCGGTGTGCGGCTCGAAGTCGAGCAGCGTGGTGCCGGTGTCGACGCGGTCACCCACCCGCACGTGCAGGCCGGTGATACGGCCGTCGGTGGGGGCGGCGATCGGGTGCTCCATCTTCATCGCCTCCACCACCGCCAGCGTCGTGCCGGCGGCCACCGGTTCATCGACGGCGATCGGTAGCGCGAGCACGGAACCGGGCAGCGGCGAGGTATAGCTGGCCGTCCCGCTCGGTGCCGACGCATCGGCGTGGCGCACGGACGGCACGGCGACGAGCTCGACCGTGCGCCCGTCGGCGTGGACGAACACGTGGGTGCGGCCGTCGCCTCGGCGGACGGCGTCGGCCGCCGGGTGCGGCGGAGGGTGGACGGGCTCACCGGCCACCTCGATGATCGGCTGCCCGAGGCGTTCGCGCACGAGCACGTCGACGGTGTGACCGTCGGCGGCCGGCTGGACCAGACGCACCGGCCAGCCACCTACGCCGCCGGGCCGGAAGGGACCGAGACGTGACCAGGGCGAGGTGGGGTCGCCGGGGGGCGTCTGAGGGCGCTCGTGGCTCGCCAGCAGGCGGGCCGCCACCGCGAGCGCCGTCGGCGAGGCCTCGGCCGGGCGCCAGTCCGCCAGGTGCTCGACGAGGAAGGCGGTGGACAGCTCCCCGGACCGGAAGACCGGGTGGTCGACGATGGCGGTCAGCAGCTCCAGGTTGGTCACCACGCCACGCACGCTGGTGTCGGCGAGCGCGGCGACCATCCCCTGGCAGGCGCCGTCCCGGTCGGCGGCGTGGACGATCAGCTTGGCGAGCATCGGGTCGTAGTGGGAGGTGACCTCGCTGCCGAGCTCGATCCCCGCATCGACGCGGACGCCTGGGCCGTGCGGCCAGTCGAGCCCGACCACGGGCCCGGTCTGGGGCAGCTGCTCGACCGGGTCCTCGGCGTAGAGCCGGACCTCCAGCGCGTGGCCGTCGGCGGCCACCGCCTCCTGGGTGAGCGGCAGTGGCCCGCCGTCGGCGACGCGAAGCTGGAGCTCGACCAGGTCGAGCCCGGTGATGGCCTCGGTGACCGGGTGCTCGACCTGCAGCCGGGTGTTCATCTCCAGGAAGAACACCTCCGGGTCGTCACGGTCGAGCGTCGTGCCATCGACGAGGAACTCGACGGTGCCGGCGCCCTCGTAGCCGATCGCGCTCGCCGCGGTGACCGCGGCCGCGCCGAGCCGTTCGCGCAGCCGCTCGTCGACCGCGGGGGAGGGTGCCTCCTCGACCACCTTCTGGTGGCGGCGCTGCACCGAGCACTCACGCTCGAGCAGGTGGATCACCGAGCCGTGGCGGTCGGCGAGCACCTGCACCTCGATGTGGCGGGGGCGCGCCACCAACCGCTCGAGCAGCAGACGATCGTCGCCGAACCCCGCGGTGGCCTCGCGGCGGGCCGCGGCGATGGCGTCCGGGAGCTCGGCGCGGTCATGGACGGCGCGCATGCCCTTGCCGCCGCCACCACCTACCGCCTTGACCAGCAAGGGGAAGCCGACCTGCTCGGCGGCGGCGATCAGCGTCGCATCGTCGTCGCCGCTGCCGTCGTGGCCGGGCACCACCGGCACGCCGGCCTCGGCCATCCGCCGCTTGGCGGCGGCCTTGTCGCCCATCAGCTCGATCACCTCGGCGCTCGGACCGATGAAGCTCAGCCCTGCCTCGGCGACCGCACGGGCGAACGCGGGTGCCTCGGCGAGGAAGCCGTAGCCCGGGTGCACCGCATCACAGCCGGTGTCGTGGGCGGCCGCGATCAAGGCTGCGATGTCGAGGTAGCTCGACTCCGCGTCCGGCGGGCCGACGCGCACGGCGATGTCGGCCTCGCCTACGTGCGGCTCGGCGGCGTCCACGTCGCTGTGGACCGCGACCGTGGTGATGCCCAGCCGCCGGCACGTGCGTGCGATCCGGCGGGCGATCTCACCGCGATTGGCGATCAGGACACGAGCGGCCAACGCGGCCAACCTCCCATCGACAGCGGTGACGCTAGCACCGTGTCACCTACCACCGGCCACCGCCCGCCGCGGCATGGAGCGGGGCTCAAGTGGTACCCCTCCGCTGGTCGAGACCGTAGGAACAGGAGGCCACGCCCTATGAGACGCCGTGCCATGCACCTGCTCACGATCACCTGTGTCGCCGGCGTGCTGCTCGCCGCCTGTGGTGAGCGCTCGGAGGTCACCGTCGACGATCCTGCTGCGGACGAGGACGCCGGGGACGAGGCGGCCGCCGAGCCCGACGACACCGATGACGACGGCAGCGAGGACGATGGCGGCGAGGGAGGCGAGACGTCACCGAGCCCCGACGAGGACGCCATGGCCGATCCCTGCGCCGACCACCAGGGCCGCGAGGACGAGATGTTCATCGAGGTGGTGGCCCCGGTCGACGACCAGCAGGTCGACGATCCCTTCGAGCTGGTGGGCTGCTCCAACGTGTTCGAGGCCAACGTGCAGTGGCGGCTGGAGGCCGACGGCGAGACCCTCGAGGAGGGCTTCACCACCGCCGAATGCGGCACCGGTTGCGTCGGCGCCTTCGACGAGGAGGTCGCGCTCGGTGCGGCGGCCGACCACGACGAGGTCGTCCTCGAGGTGTTCGCCCCGAGCCAGGCGAGTGGCGAGGAGGCCGAGGACGCCGAGGAGGTCGCGCAGACGGTGAGCCTGCGTCCCTGACCGTCGGCTCAGCCGCGCTCGGACAGGAACGCCGCGATGCGGGTCTGCGCCTCCTCGGACACGCGGGCGCGTGCGATCGAGTCGAGCCGTAGCTGCTCGCTGTCCTGCGGCCGGGCGGTCGCTACGGACGGGACCAGGCGCTTGATCTCGCGCTGGGCGGCCCCGCCAGCCGCGACGACGCGTTCGAGCATCTCGCCGAGGACGGCGTCGAGCTCCTCGGTCTCACAGACCTCGTCGACCAGTCCGATCTCGCGCGCACGGTCGCTGTCGAACACCTCGGCGGTGAGGAAGTAGCGGGTGGCGTGGGTGACCCCGATGCGTGGCAGCACGTAGGCCGAGATCATGGCGGGGACCAGCCCGAGGCGCGCCTCGGTGAAGCCGAAGCGGGCGCCGCGCACCGCGATGGCGATGTCGGCGCACCCCAGCAGCCCGGAGGCCCCGGCCAGCGCGTGACCGTTGACGCGGGCGAGCACCGGCATCGGTAGCTCGTGCACCGCCCGCAGCATGTCCTCGAAGGAGCTCGAGTCGTCGGTCTCGCCGGCGGTTGCGTCCGCCGTCGAGCGCATCCAGTTGAGGTCCGCACCGGCACAGAAGGCCGTACCGGCGCCGGTCAGCACCACGGCGCGGACCGTCTCGTCCGCCCCGAGCCGGGTGGCCGCCTCGGTCAGCGCGGACAGCAGACGGTCGTCGAACGCGTTGCGCACCTGAGGCCGGTTCAGGGTCAGGGTGACCACGCCGCGCTCGTCACGGTCCTCGTGCAGTACGGCGTCGGTGTCGGTGGTGCTCATGGTTGGCCTCGTAGATGGCGTCACATGCGGAAGACGCCCCACTGCGGGCGCTCGACCGGGGCGTGCAGGGCGGTGGAGAGCCCGAGCCCGAGCACGTCGCGGGTCTCGGCGGGGTCGATGATGCCGTCGTCCCACAGCCGGGCGGTCGCGTGGTAGGGGTGGCCCTCGGACTCGTAGCGCGCGCGGATCGGTGCCTTGAAGGCCTCCTCGTCGTCCTGTGACCAGGTCTGCCCGGCGGCCTCCAGCCCATCACGCTTGACCGTGGCGAGCACGGTCGCGGCCTGCTCGCCACCCATCACCGAGATGCGGGCGTTGGGCCACATCCAGAGGAACCGCGGGTCGTAGGCGCGGCCGCACATCGCGTAGTTGCCGGCCCCGAACGACCCGCCGATCACGACCGTGAGCTTGGGGACGGTCGAGCAGGCCACGGCGGTGACCATCTTGGCGCCGTCCTTGGCGATCCCGCCCGCCTCGTACTCACGACCGACCATGAACCCCGAGATGTTCTGCAGGAACACCAGCGGGATGCCGCGCTGGTTGCACAGCTCGATGAAGTGCGCCCCCTTCTGCGCAGACTCGGAGAACAGGATGCCGTCGTTGGCGACGATCCCGACCGGGTAGCCGTGCAGGCGCGCGAAGCCGGTGACCAGCGTCTCGCCGTACAGCGGGCGGAACTCGTGCAGCCGCGAGCCGTCCACGATCCGGGCGATGACCTCGCGGACGGCCAGCGGCTGGCGCACGTCGCTGGGGACGATGCCGTAGAGCTCCTCGGGGTCGTAGGCCGGTGGCTCCGGCGCGGCCACCTCCACGGGCACCTGCACCGACCGGTTGAGGTTGGCGACCGCGTCGCGGGCCAGCGCCAGCGCGTGGCGGTCGTCGGCCGCGAGGTGGTCGACCACCCCCGAGACGCGGGCATGGAGCTCACCACCGCCGAGCTCCTCGGCGCTGACCTCCTCGCCGGTCGCCGCCTTCACCAGCGGCGGTCCGCCCAGGAAGATCGTGCCCTGGTCGGCGACGATGATGGTCTCGTCGCTCATCGCTGGCACGTAGGCGCCACCGGCGGTGCACGAGCCCATCACCACCGCGATCTGGGGGCAGCCGAGCCCCGAGAGCTGAGCCTGGTTGCGGAAGATGCGCCCGAAGTGGTCGCGGTCGGGGAAGACCTCGTCCTGGCGGGGCAGGAACGCGCCCCCGGAGTCGACCAGGTAGATGCACGGCAGCAGGTTGTCGCGGGCAACCTCCTGGGCGCGCACGTGCTTCTTGACGGTCATCGGGTAGTAGGTGCCACCCTTGACGGTGGCGTCGTTGGCGACCACCACCACCTGAACGCCCGCGACGGTGCCGACGCCCGTGATGATGCCCGCACCCGGCGCCTCGTCGTCGTAGAGCCCCTCAGCCGCCAGCGGCGAGAGCTCGAGGAACGGCGTGCCAGGGTCGAGCAGTGCCTCGACGCGGTCACGCGGCAGGAGCTTGCCGCGGGCGAGGTGACGCTCGCGGGCCTGAGGCGATCCGCCGTCGCGGGCCCGTGCCAGGCGGGTGCGCAGGTCGGCGAGCAGGCCCAGGTGGTGCTCGCGGTTCGCCGCGTAGGAGGCCCCACCGACCTCGACGGCGCTGTCGAGCCGCTCCATCAGCCGGTCAGACGCTGCTTGGCGATCGCCGAGACGCGCGAGCCGTCGGCCCGACCCTCGACGCGGGCCATCGCGGTCTTCATGACCTGGCCCATGGCCTGCGGGCCTTCGGCGCCGAGCTCGGCGATCACCTCGTCGACGAGCTCGGTCAGCTCCTCGTCGCTGAGCTGCGCCGGCAGGTAGGTCGCGTAGACGGCGGCCTCGGCCTCCTCTGAGGCAGCGGACTCCTCGCGCCCCCCCTCGCGGTAGGCCTTCGCCGCCTCGCGTCGCCGCTTGACCTCGCTGGCGAGCACCGCTTGGACGACCTCGTCGTCGAGGGTGGCCTGGGGCCCGAGCCCGTCGGCGACGGCGCGATTCTTCAGCGCCGATATCAGCATGCGCAGCGCCGAGGTGCGCGCCTTGTCGCGGGCCTTCATCGCCGTGCGCAGGTCCGCCGCGATCGTCTCGTGCAGGCTCACGTGATCTCCCGGGTGGTCGTGGGCGCCGCCGAGCGTAGTTGGCCCGCCCACCGACACGGCGACGCCCTCGCCCCGGGTCCGGGGGAGGGCGTCGTCAGCTGCCGGGTGTGTCCGTGTGCCTCAGTCCTCGGTGACCGCTTCGGTCAGCGTGTCGGCGCTCTTGCGCACCGAGGTGGCGGCCGCCTTGACCTGGGACTTGGCGGTGCCGGCCTGCTTGCTGGCGGCCTCGGCGGCCACGGTGCCGGTCCGGGTGACCGAGGTCAGCGCGGCCTTGAGCTGCGAGCGGGTCGCAGCGGTCTGGTCGAGGACCTTGGCGACGCGCTCGTCGCTGGTGACCTCGCCGATCGCCTGGCGTCCGTCGGCCGCCTTGCGCTCGAGCAGCTGCTCCACGGTGCCGAGGTAGCGCTTGGCGTCCGTGGCGAGCCGCTCACGCAGCTTGGCGACGGCGTCCTCGGAGCGCAGCGACTCGACCTGCTCGGGCAGGCGCCGTACGGCACCGACCACGTCCTTGCCGACCCCGGCGAGGGCGTAGCCGGTGATCTCGAGCAGCTCGACCGGTTCCCGCTCGCGACGAGGTGACGTCGCGCTCTGCTTGGCCGCGGTCTGCTTGGCGGTCTTCTTCGCGGTGCTCTTGGCGGCGGTCTTCTTCGCGGTCTTCTTCGCGGTGCTCTTGGCGGTGCTCTTGGCAGTGGTGGTCGCCATGGGGGCCTCCTTCGCGTGGCGGGCGGACGGGCGCTGCGGGGGGCCGCTGCTGCCCGGTGTGCTTGCAATGGTACGCATAGGTTGCTAACTACAGCAAGCAAACTGCACCGTAACCGCTCCTGCGTGCGTCGAACGCGCGAAGCCGCTCGTTCAGGGGGTGCAAGCTGCGTGCTGCGGTGAGCACTGGCGCTCGCGGTGACGGCGTCGCACGACACGGGTTCAGCCGGCGTCGGCCCCCTGGTGGAGCTCGATCTCATCGGCCAGGACCAGGCGGACGGGGCCGAGCCGGAGGTCGAAGACCCGCTCGGCACGGGTGACCAGGTCCTGCCACCAGCCGGGATGGGCGGTGCCCAGCGCCAGGGGCACCAGGACGTCGACGTGGGCGCCGACGGTCGGGGTGATCCCCACGATGCGGTAGCCACGCGCGGTGAGCTCGTCTGCGGGGACGGGCAGCAACCCCGCGTGACCGACCGAGACCGTCAGCACCGATGCTCCCGGCACGGCCGGCAGGTGCTCGACCCAGCCGCGATCCGGCGCGGCGAGGCGCACCAGCACCGACGGCTCGGTGGCTGCGGTGGATGACGGTGGCACGTCGACCTCGCGTCGAAGGGTCAGCCCCGGCATCCTCGCACCACGTGACCCCGTCGTCACGCACCCTCGCCACGACCCGTCCCAGCGGCGCCCATGCGTCGCGATCCGCTCGGCACCAGGAGGTCACCGTGCCCACCGTCGCCGTGATGGGGGCCACCGGAGCGGTCGGCGCCGAGGTCGTGGCCCGACTGCGTGCCCATGGGCACGAGC
>JBKGZF010000080.1:0-8289 GCA_046545715.1 Nitriliruptoraceae bacterium
GGCGGATCCACGTCGACGCCGGTGCCGCTGATGCCTTGCGCACACGGGGGGTGTCGCTGCTCGGGGTGGGGGTGAGCCGGGCCGACGGCAGCTTCGCCGCCGGCGATGCCGTCGAGGTGGTCGATCCGGACGGGCGCACGATCGGCCGGGGCCTGTCGAACTACGACGTGGCCGACGTCGCCCGCATCGCCGGGCGCTCGACCACCGAGGCGGCCGCCACCTTCGGTGCCGCCTACGCCCGGGAGGTGATCCACCGCGACCAGCTGGTGGTGCTCGGTAGCGGTCGCTGACGCGGCGCCACCCACGCACGCGGCGGGATCGGCTCCCCGCGGTGCCTGCACACCATCAGCGTGAGCGCCACCACCACAGCAGCACCATGGCCAGCGCTGCGGCGAGCACCAGCGGCAGCGCTCGAGCGGCGGGCGTGGCCTCTCGGGGCATCGCCGCTGCCGCCACGGCCGGCTCGTCGATCGGTGCGGGCTGCGGTGCGGACGGGGCTGCAGTGGATGCGGGTTCCTCGGCGAGCTCGGCCGTCAGCTGCTCGGCGACGGCGCCGGTCAGCCGCTCGGCGACCTCGGCGAGGACCCCCTGTCCGAACTGCGCCGGTCGACCGGTGACCTCCAGCTCGGTGTGGAGCGCCACGCGGGTCGTCCCGCCCTCGTCGGTCAGCGAGGCTGATACCTCGGCACGCGCGTTGCCGCTGCCCCGGGCCTCGCGGCCCGTCGCGATGATCCGTCCCGTTCGGGCCTCGGAGTCGGCCTCGGCGAGCTCAGCGGTGCCGTGGTAGGTCACGCGCAACGGACCGACCTTGACCGTCAGCTGTCCGGTCGCGGTGTCTCCCTCGACCTGCTCGATGCTGGCACCGGGGAAGCAGGGTGCGAGCGTGTCCAGATCGCGGAGCGCGGCGAAGGTGGTCTCGACGTCGCTCGGCACCCGGAGGTCGGTGTGGAACTCCATGGCATCCTCTCTGGCCGCGTGGGCCGTCCGACGCTGCGGGCCGTCGGGGTCGGGTGTCAGTCGTCGCCGCCGATGAGTCCCCCGATCAGGTCGCCGAGGTCACCGAGATCGGGGACGCCGGGCAGATCGGGCAGCCTCGGCAGGTCGTCGACATCGATGCCGCGCTCCTCGAGCAGGTCGCGCAGCTCGTCGGCCAGCGTGCGGCCGAGCAGCTGGTCGAGCAGGTCCTCCTCGCGCCCGAGCTCGGCCTCCAGGGTCGCGACCTCCTCGCGCAGGTCGGCGACCTCGGCACGCAGCTGCTCGTTCTCCTCGCGCGCCTGCTCGGCGGCACGGGCGTTGGTGAGCGCCAGCGTCCCGGTGACCAGCACCAGCACGGCGAGCACGGCGACGGTGGTCGGCCAGATCCAGTTCGGCATGTGGGGCAGGGTAGGCGCCGCTCGATGCGAGTTCCTGGGCATACCCCCAGCAGCTCGCATCGCCCCCCAACGACCCGGGTGCCACCGGTTCGTGCCTCACCGGCGTGGGTCGAGCACCACCTTGCCGACGGTCCGACGCGCGCGGAGGTCACGGTGAGCCTCGGCGGCCTCGCTCAGCCCGTAGGTCGCGCCGACCACGGGCGTGAGCTCACCCTCGGCGGTGAGTGAGAGCAGCTCGGCCATCGGGGCGGCGAGGTGGCGCTGCGGATCGTGCATGCAGTGGGCTAGCCAGAAGCCGATGACCCCGCGCGAACGTGAGAGCAGCTCGGCGGGGTCGATCGGCGATGCCGGCCGTCGCGAGGCCATCCCGTAGGTCACCAGCCGGCCGAAGGGCGCGAGCGCGGCCAGGCTCGCATCCAGGGTCTCGCCCCCGACCATCTCGAGCACGACGTCGACCTTGCCGCCGTTGGCCTCCTCGAGCACGCCCTTGAGGTCGTCGCTACGTGCGTCGACGGCGACGTCGGCACCCAGGTCCACGGCCAGCTGCCGCTTCTCCTCGGTCGACGCGGTCGCGATGATCCGCCCGGCACCGAACCGCCGCGCGAGTTGCACGGCGAGGCTGCCGACCCCGCCCGCGGCGGCGTGCACCACCACCGACTCCCCCTCGGCGAGGTGTGCCGAGGTCCGCAGCAGGTGCCAGGCGGTCGTGCCCTGGAGCACCAGGGCGAGCGCCTGGCCGTCCTCGACCTGGTCGGGGAGGTCGAAGGCCAGCCCGTCGGCCACCGTGGCCCGTTCCGCGTAGCCACCACCGCCGAGCAGGGCGACCACCCGGCGGCCGTCCGGCAGGGTGCCGACCGCCTCGGCGCCGGGGATGAACGGCAGCGTGGTCGCGGCCAGGTAGGAGTTCTCGGCCTGGTGGGTGTCGGCGAAGTTGACGCCGGCGGCGCTGACCTCCAGCAGCTGGGTCCCTGGCTGGGGGTCGGGCTCGGGGTGGTCCTCGACGAGCTCGAGGACCTCGGGGCCACCGAACTCGGTGACTCGGATCGCTCGCAAAGCGGTTGCTCCTGGTCTCGGTGACGTGGCGGCAGCAGGCTCGCAGGTCTGGCCACCAGGTCCAACCTGGAGCGCGGCTGCTCAGCTGACGGCGACGACCTCGGCGCCGTGGTGCTCGCGCAGCTTGCCGATCAACGCGTCCGCATCGACGCGCAGCGACACCCCGTGTGCTCCCGCCCCGATGGTCACCGTGCCGGCGCCGACGATGCTCTGGTCGATGACGACCGGCAGGGGGCGCTGTGTGCCGAAGGGCGTGATGGTCCCGCGCTCGTAGCCGGTGACCTCACGAGCCTCGTCGGCGTCGGGCAGCGACAGACGGCTGACCCCGAGGTGGGCGCGGAGCTTCTGCCAGTCGAGCCGCCGGCTGCCGGGGATCACCACCAGCAGGTGATCGTCCTCCGCACGCCGGATCACCAGGGTCTTGAGCAGCCGGTCGGGGGTGACGCCGAGCTTGGCGGCCGCGTCCTCGAGCCCCGTCGGCCGCTCGATCACCCGCACCTCGTGCTCGAGCCCGACCTCCGTGGCAGCACGGATCGCCGGGGTGTCGGGTGTGCTCACGGTACGAGCAGGAGCTTGCCGGAGGTGGTGCCGGAGGTGATGTCGATGTGGGCCTGAGCCGCCTGGTCGAGGGGGTAGCGGCCATGGACCGCGACCTGCAGCTGTCCGGCCTTGATCAGATCGAATAGGGCACCGGCCCGCCACGACAGCTCGTCGGGTGTCGCCACGTAGCTCGCCAGGTTCGGCCGGGTGAGGTAGAGCGAGCCGTGGCGGTTGAGCTCCTGGACGTCGAAGGGTGGCACCGGCCCCGAGGAGTTGCCGTAGACGACCATCAGCCCACGCCGCCGCAGGCAGCGCAGCGAGTCATCGAAGGTGTCGGCCCCCACCGAGTCGTAGACCACGTCGACGCCCTGGCCGTCGGTCAGCGCGGCGACCGTCTCGGGGACGTCCACGTCGCGGTAGAACACCACCTCGTCGGCGCCGAGGGCGGTCACCGCCTCGGCCTTCTGCTGGGTCGAGGTGCACGCCAACACGCGCGCACCGCGCCGCTTGGCGAGTTGGACGAGGATCCGGCCGACGCCACCGGCTGCCGCGTAGACCAGAGCGGTGTCGTCCTGGTCGAGTTGGTAGGTGGAGTGGGCGAGGTAGTGGGCGGTCATGCCCTGGAGCATCACCGCGGCCGCCGTCGCCGGTTCGACGCCCTCGGGGACCGGGACCGTGCGCTCGGCACGCACCGCGACCTGCTCGGCGTAGGAGCCGAGCGCGTCCGACCAGGCGACCACCTCGCCGATGCGCCGATCGGAGACCTGCGATCCCACCGCCGTGATGGTGCCGGCTCCCTCCATCCCGAGGCCGGTCGGCAGCTCGAGGGGGTAGAGTCCCGAGCGCTGGTAGGTGTCGATGAAGTTGACGCCGGCGGCCTCGACCGCCACGACGACCTCATCCGGCCCCGGTGTCGGCTCCTCGACCTCCGCTACCTCGAGCACGTCCGGTCCGCCGGTGGATCCGATCCGGATGGCACGCACGTCACCGCTCCTTGCGTCGCGATCACCGGCACCGTAGTCCGCGCTGGCAGCGATGGCGCACCAGTACGGTTGTCCAGGCCGATGACCGTCGCATGTCCCGGCACGGTCGGCCGTCGCTGTGGAGGTGGCCGTGGATCAGCTCGCACTCATCGCTCACGATGCGCGCAAGGACGACCTCGTGGCGTTCGCGATCCGCCGGCGCGCGGATCTCGCGCGGTTCACCCTGGTCGCCACCGGCACCACCGGTGCACGCATCGCCGAGGCGACGGGGTTGACCGTCGAGCGGATGCGCTCGGGACCGGTCGGCGGTGACGTCCAGATCGGGGCCCGGCTGTTGGACGGGATGTTGCGCGGCCTGCTGTTCCTCCGCGATCCGATGACCGCCCACCCCCACGAGCCGGACATCCAGGCGCTGCTCAAGCTCTGCGACGTGCACGGCATCCCTCTCGCGACGAACCTGGTGACCGCCGAGCTGGTGCTCGACGGTCTGGTCGCCGCGATGGACGCCCCGAGCAGGGGATGACCGTCGACCTGCGGGGTTCGCTCGCGGTCGGTGGGGTGCCGTAGCCTCACGCTCCACCGTCCCTGACCAGGATCCGTCGTGTCCGAGCCAGCCCCGACCACCGGTGCCGACGTCGATGAGCCGTCGCACGGCCCGGCGAGCTTCGACAGCGTCGCCGATGCCCGGGCGCGCCTGGAGTCGGCCGGCTACCTCGTTGACCCCGCGATCGAGACGGTCGTCTACCTCGCCGACCGGCTGCGCAAGCCCATCCTGGTCGAGGGGCCCGCGGGGGTAGGCAAGACCGAACTCGCCAAGGCCGTCGCCGACGCGCGCGGAGCCGAGCTGGTGCGGCTGCAGTGCTACGAGGGGCTCGACGAGGCCAAGGCGCTCTACGAGTGGAACTACAAGAAGCAGCTGCTGCGCATCACCCACGCCCGCGGCGGCGACGCCGCCGGCGGCGAGGAGTGGGAGGAGGTCGAGGACGATCTCTTCGGTGAGGACTACCTGCTGGAGCGGCCGCTGCTGCGGGCGCTGCGCAACGCCCGGGACACCGTCCTGCTGGTGGACGAGGTCGACAAGGTCGACTTCGAGTTCGAGGCGCTGCTGCTGGAGATCCTCTCCGACTTCCAGGTCACGATCCCCGAGCTCGGCACGGTCACCGGTGCCCACCATCCGTTCGTGGTGCTCACCTCCAACAACACCCGTGAGCTCTCCGAGGCCCTCAAGCGCCGCTGCCTCTACCTCTACCTGGACTACCCCTCGGTCGAGCGTGAGCGTGCGATCGTGCTCTCGCGCGTGCCGGAGGCACCCGAGCAGCTGGCCGATCAGCTGGTGCGCATCGTGCGCAGCCTGCGCCAGCTCGAGCTGAAGAAGCCGCCGTCGATCTCCGAGACGCTCGACTGGGCCCGGACGCTGCTCGCGCTCGGCATCAGCTCGGTCGACGAGGAGGCTGGTGCCTCCACGATGAACGTGCTGCTGAAGTACCAGCAGGACGTCGAGAAGGCCGTCCGCCACCTCAAGTTGCCACCACGTCCGGAGCTGAACTGACCTCGATGGACGGCCCGGGTGGGCACGACCAGCCGATGGCGGCGGACCGGCGCACGCTGATCATCGCCGCGGTCGCGATGGTGGCGTTGATCGCGGTCGGGGTGGCGAGCTCGGCGCTGCTGACGGGCTCGGCGTGCGACCGGCTCGAGCCCTCGCCGCTGGAGCTCACGGCCGATGGGACGGATCTTCCCACGGCGGTCGAGTCCGCGTTCAGCGACGTCGACGAGCAGCGCCGTGAGGAGGTCGAAAGCCAGCTGCGTGCGCTGGAGGGCGAGCTCGGAGCCATCAGCGCCCTCGTGCGCGCACCGGGTGTCAGCGGGCTCGCGGCGACCGATCTCGGGGTGGTCGCCACCGGCGCCAGCACGGTCGTCGTCGACGCCGCCGCGTCACCCACCGCGATCGACACCGGCAACGGTGCGGTCGTCGGTGACGGGTCGGCGCTCTACACCCTCGCGCTGGAGAACCCGCTCACCGGCCAGGTCGATGCCCTGCAGCCGCTGGCGACGGGCACCGCCGAGGGCGAGCCGCTCGAGGGCCTGACCTGCCAGGACACGGCCACCGTGGGCACACCGCTGGCGTTCCACCTCGACGCGGGGGGCGGCGAGCTGGCGCTGCTGCGCGTCGATGAGGACGGCGAGGAGCCGGTGCTCGAGCTGCGCGACCCGGTCGACGGACGGGTGTGGGCATCCCGACTGGAGCTCGCCATGGCCCCCGCCGGCGTACAGGGTGAGCGCCTGACCGGTGGGCTCGGCCCCGAGGAGGTGATCACCGGCTACCGCAGCGACCCCAGCGACGTCGAGGTGCCGGCGCTGTCCGGCTTCGACCGTGACGACGGTGAGGCACGCTGGACGCTGGGACGCGACCAGCTCGGTGCGGCGCTGTCCGATGACCGACCCGATCAGCTCGAGGTCATCACGGTCGGTGAGGAGCTCGCGCTCGTGGCGGTGCAGGGCCGTGAGCAGGATGCCTCGGTGGATCCCGAGGCGACCGAGCCCGCGACCGAGGGGCCCGTCACCCTGGTCGGCATCGATCCCGACGACGGGCAGCTGCGTATGGTCGAGCGCTTGGACGTAGACCAGCGGATCTCGGACGCGGTCGTCGACGGACAGCGGGGGTGGGTCGCCGTCAGCGACGACGGCCGTCACGAGCTGCTCGTGCTCGGTCCCGAGGGGGTGGAGGCACGGCACACCGTCGAGGTCGACGATGCCCGCGTCGCTCGGCGCGACGACGGCTCGGTGGTGGTCGTCGGCGACCAGGGGGTGACCTCGATCCGCGAGGATGGGGTCGACGATCTCGCCTCGCCGCTGGCGGTGCTGGACGTCCTGGCCACCAACGGCTCCGTCACGCTCGCGGTCGCCGGGTCGGGTGACCAGGTGCTGGTGGTGACCTACGGTGGCTGAGCACGGGTCCGAGCAGCAGCCCGAGGCGCACCTCCAGGTGCCCGGGGCGGGGGACGGGTTGCTGCAACGGGTGCTGGACCTCGTGGGCGCGCTGCGTCGAGCGGGCGTCGGCGCGACCCAGGCCGAGGCGATCGATGCGGTGCGCACCCTGCCTCACCTCGAGCTGCTGGAGCGCGAGCAGCTGCGGGAGGCGCTGGCGGCGGTGATCGTCACCGCCAGGACCCACCGTGCCGCCTTCGACGACCTGTTCGAGCTGTACTTCCCGGCACGCCCCACCGAGGCCGACGACACCCCGGCCGTCACCGACGAGCCGGGGGAGCCGTCGGACCCCGACGAGTACCTCGACGACCTCGTCGACACGCTCATGGCAGGCTCCGACGAGGCGATCCGCCAGCGCGCCCGGCAGGCGGTCGAGGAGTTCGGGCGCGTCGAGGGGCGGGACGGCAGCGCGTCGTACTTCCAGTACCGGGTGTTCCGGGCGGTCGACCTCCAGCAGCTGCTGGCCGATCTGCTCAGCCGCGCCCAGGACGAGGCCGACAACCCCCTCACCGAGCTCGAGCAGCGCCTCTACCGCGACGAGTTCGAGGCGCGGCTGCGTGCGTTCCAGGAGGAGGTCGAGACCGAGATCCGACGTCGGGCGGCCGCGCAGCGCGGGGTCGACCGGGTCGCCGACCGCATGGCGCGCCCGCCGGTCGAGGAGCTCGATCTGTTCCGGTTGACCGCCGAGGACCACGCGCAGCTACGGGCGCAGATCCGGCCGCTCGCGCGCAAGCTGGCCACCCGCGTCGCCGTCAAGCGCAAGCACGGCAAGGATGGGCGGCTGGACGTGCGCCGCACCGTACGGCGGTCGCTGTCGACCGGCGGGGTGCCGTTCGAGCCGTCGTTCAAGCCACGGCGACCGCACAAGCCCGAGCTGTTCGTGGTCTGCGACGTGTCGGGCTCGGTCGCCTCCTTCGCGCGGTTCACGCTGATGCTGGTGCACGCCCTGCAGGAGCAGTTCTCCAAGGTCCGCTCGTTCGCGTTCATCGACACCCTCGACGAGGTCACCGCACTGTTCGAGCGGATCGAGGCCTCCGAGGCGATCGGGCGGATGATGTCGGAGGCGGAGCTGGTGTGGCTCGACGGCCACTCGGACTACGGCCACTCCTTCGAGCGCTTCCACGCCGAGCACGCCGCCGACATCACCCCGCGCACGACCGTGCTGATCCTCGGCGACGCCCGCAACAACTACCGCCAGGCGAACGCCTGGGTGCTCGAGGACCTGCAGCGCCGCGCCCGCAGCGTGCACTGGCTCAACCCCGAGCCGATCCAGTTCTGGGACACCGGTGATTCGATCGCCGCGAGCTACGCGCGCTACACCACCCAGATGGTCGAGGTGCGCAACCTCAAGC
>JBKGZF010000081.1:0-8278 GCA_046545715.1 Nitriliruptoraceae bacterium
CAGCGGACCAGGTCGAGCGGTTCCACCGCTCCGATCGTCGGGTCGACGATGGAGACGACCGACTCGGTGACGGGATGCTCGACCTGCAGGCGCGTGTTGACCTCCAGGAACGCGAAGCAGCTGACCGGGTCGAGGTCCTCGCCTTCACGGCGGCGCGCGAGCCGTGACTCGTCGGCGACGAACTCCACCGTGCCGGCGTTGACGTAGCCGATCGCCTGCGCTGCGGCCACGGCGGCCTCACCGATGGCCGCACGTACGGCGTCATCGACGCCCGGTGACGGCGACTCCTCGACGATCTTCTGGTGGCGACGCTGGATCGAGCACTCGCGCTCGTGGAGGTGGACGACGTGGCCGTGGGCGTCGCCGAGCACCTGGACCTCGACGTGGCGCGGACGTGCGATCAGCCGCTCGAGGAAGACGCGCTCGTCGCCGAACGCTGCGCCGGCCTCACGACGTGCCGACGCGACGGCCTCGACCACCTCGGCACGGTCGTGCACGGCACGGATGCCCTTGCCACCCCCACCACCGGTGGCCTTGACCAGCAGTGGCAGGCCGAGCTCGTCGGCGGCCGCCAGGATCGCCGCTTCGTCCGCGTCGTCGGCCAGCTCCGCGCCTGGCGCCAGCGGCACGCCGGCCTCGGACATCCGCCGCCGGGCCTCGAGCTTGTCGCCCATCGCCGCGATCGTGTGCGGATCCGGGCCGATCCAGGTCAGCCCCGCGTCGCGGACCGCACGGGCGAAGTCCGGATCCTCGGCGAGGAATCCGAAGCCGGGGTGGACCGCGTCGGCACCCGTGCGTTCGGCCGCCTCGATCAGGGCGTCGGCGCGCAGGTAGGTCTGTGAGGGTGTGACCCCGGGCAGATGGACGGCGAGGTCGCAGGCGTGGACGTGGACGGCGTCGACGTCAGCGTCGGAGTGCACGGCCACGGTGTCGATGCCCATCGCCCGACAGGTCCGCGCCACCCGTGCGACGATCTCGCCGCGGTTGGCGATCAGCACCCGACGCGGCAGCGCCGCACCGGGCTCGACCGTGCTGCGTGGTGGGGTCAGGTCGGTCACGGTCGTCCTCACATGCGGAACACGCCGAAGGAGCTGGTCCCTCGGATCTCGTCACAGTGCACGGCCGAGAGCGACATCCCGAGCACGTGGCGGGTGTCGCGCGGATCGATGATGCCGTCGTCCCAGCCCTGGCCGGTCGCGAAGAACGCGTTGGACTCCGCCTCGATCTGCTCCTCGACCATCTGGCGCACGGCGTCGTCCTGCTCCTGGTCCCAGGTCTCGCCGCGGTTCTCCGCCCCGGCACGCGCGACCTGGGAGAGCACGCCTGCCAGCTGCTGGGGGCCCATCACGGCGATGTGGTGGTTCGGCCAGGTGAACAGCAGGCGAGGGTCGTAGGCGCGCCCGCACATGCCGTAGTTCCCCGCACCGTAGGAGGCACCGGTCATGATGGTCAGATGCGGGACCGTGGAGTTGGTCACGGTGTTGATCAGCTTGGCACCGTCCTTGATGATGCCGCCGCGCTCGTAGCGGGTGCCGACCATGAACCCGGTGATGTTCTGCAGGAACACCAACGGGGTAGCACGTCGGTTGGCGAGCTGGATGAACTGGGCACCCTTCTGCGATTCCTCGCTGAACAGCACGCCGTTGTTGGCGAGCACCCCGACCGGGAAGCCGTGGATCGAGCCCCAGCCGGTCACCAGGTTGGTGCCGTAGGAGCGCTTGAACTCCTCGAAGCGCGACCCGTCGAGGATGCGGGCGAGCACCTCGCGGGCGTCGAACGGCTCGCGCAGGTCGACCGAGGCGATGCCGAGCAGCTCCTCGGGGTCATGGCGTGGCGGGTCGGGTGGCTCGCTCGGTCCGGGCCCGAGCTTGCGCCAGCGCAGTCCGGCGACGATCTGGCGGGTGATGCGGATCGCGTCGGGCTCGTCCTCGGCGAGGTGGTCACCGAGGCCCGACACCTCGGCGTGCATCCGCGCACCGCCGAGCTCCTCCTCCAACGCCTCCTCACCGGTCGCCATCCGCACCAGCGGCGGCCCACCCAGGAACACCTTGGAGCGTTGGTCGATCAGCACCGTGTAGTCGCTCATCCCCGGCACGTAGGCGCCGCCGGCGGTCGAGGAGCCGAACACCACGCTGATCGTGGGGATGCCAGCCCGCGACAGCGCGGTGAGGTCGTGGAAGGTCCGCCCACCGGGGACGAAGATGTCCTTCTGGCTGCGCAGGTCCGCGCCCGCCGACTCGGTGAGGTTGATCACCGGCAGACGGTTCTCGCGCGCGATCTGCAGCCCACGCAAGGCCTTGGTGACGCTGAAGGGGTTGGACGCCCCACCCTTGATGGTCGGATCGGCGCCGGTCAGCAGGCACTCGACGCCGCTGACCACCCCGATGCCCTGCACCACCGAACCGCCGACGTGGAACTCGCTGTCCAGCCCGATCAGCGGCTGCAGCTCGAGGAACGGGCTGCCGGGATCGAGCAGCAGCGCGATCCGCTCGCGGATGGTGAGCTTGCCGCGCCCGCGGTGGCGCGCGTGCTTGTCCGGCCCACCGCCACCACGTGCGGCGTCCAGGTGCTCATCGACCCGCGCGAGCAGCTCGAGGTTGCGCGCACGGTTGCGCTGGTAGCTCTCCGCGCCCGCGTCGAGGCGCGTGTCGAGCACGTCGCGTTCCAACGTGGCGCTCCTCGCGGCCGGCCTGTGGGGGAACGATAACGCACCGACCGTTCCATCGGAGCTCGCGCAGCGGCGTCGCGGCCGACAGGCGGCGCCATCCCTCAGCCGGTCAGCTCCGCCAGCGTGGGGTTGTGCTGGTCCGCTGTGGAGAGGATCGGCTCGGCGACCGGCCAGTCGACCGCCAGGTCGGGATCGTCGTAGGCCACCGTGCGCCGCTCGAGATCCGGCTGCCACTCGACGCTGACGTCGTAGAGGTAGTCGACCTCGCTCAGCGCGCAGTAGGCGTTGGCCAGCCCCTCGGCGATGAACAGCCGCACATGCTCACCGGGGTCGTCGCCGAGGTGGAAGGTCTCGACGCGGGCGAAGGTGGGGCTGTCCGCGCGGATGTCGGCGACCGCGCAGAAGGCGGTGCCCCGCACGACGTAGACCAGCTTGTCCCACGGCTCGGCGTGGAAGCCCCGCAGCACGCCGGGCGAGGAACGTGCATGGTTGCCCTGGACCAGCCGCGGCTCGCGACCGAGCGCATCAGCGAGCTCCGAGCGCTGGTAGGTCTGACGGAAGAAGCCGCGCTCGTCGTGGTGGGTCGGCTGGCGCACGACCAGCAGACCCTCGATCCCGGTCGGCTCGATCACCCCGGCTCCTCCGGTGACGGCAGCTGTCCGTCCCCCCCGCGGACCTCGAGCGGGCGCTTGTCGGCGGCCAGGGTGCGGATCGGCCACGGGATCGTCATCCCAGCCTGCTCGACGGCCGTCTTGCAGGCGCGCAGGACACGGTCCTGGACGAACGGCAGGATGCTGCGCTCGACATCGATCCAGAAGCGGATCTCGAAGTCGACGCTCGACTCGCCGAGCTCGACGAGCAGCACCACCGTCTCCGGCTCATCGAGGACCTCATCGATGTCGGTGGTGGCCGCCAGCAGCACCTCGCGGGCGGCCTCGTGATCGTCGCGGTAGTCGATGCCGACACGGACCTCGCTACGACGCACCCCTTGACGGGTCAGGTTGACCAGCGGCTCGGTGAACACGTCCGCGTTGGGGATCAGTGACGTCGTCCCGTCGTAGAGCCGCAGCACCGTGGCACGCAGGTCGATGTCCTCCACGAACCCCTCGTAGCCGTTGGTGATCACGATCTCGCCGCGGTCGATCGGCTTGCGGGTCAGGATCAGCACCCCGGCGATGAAGTTCTCGAGGATCTTCTGCAACGCGAGCGCGAGACCCAGGCCGATCAGGCCGAGACCGGCGAGCACCGCGCTGACCTCGACCCCGGCGACCGACAGCGCGACCAGCACCACCAGCACCACCAGCACCAGTCGCAGGAGGTTGGCCACCAGCCGCTGGACGGTGAAGTCGACCTGGGCACGCGCCATCGCACGCCGCAGCCCACCCATCACCAGCCGCACGATCAGCAGCAGCAGCGCCAGCATCACCAGCGCGAGCACGATCAGCGGCAGACGGGCCAGCACCTCGCCGGCGAGCTCGAGCACGGCCTCGGTGACCAGCTCCCAGACCGTCTCGGCGTCGGTCAGCTCCGAGAGCTCGGGCGGTTCGACGTCGCGTAGGATCGGCTGCCGCTCGTCGCCGGACTCCGACTCCCCAGCGGCGAACACGAGCTGCTGCACGGTCGTCTCCTGGGGTCCGGTTCAGGCAACGGCGCCACCGGGCTGGATCGGGTGGGGCAGGCGCGTGGGCCCCGGGGACGGCCGTCCACCGCCGGCACAACCTTATCGAGCGGCGGCGAGGGACCCGTGGCACGCTAGCCTCCGCCTCGAACGCACGTTCGCCGGCGCCATCGTGCGCCACCCCACCGATGGCCCCGCCGGTGAACGATCGCGGGGGGTGCTCCGCAGCCAGCCGATGCTGCTCTACCGTTGCGCGGTGGCGCGCAGCCGACAGCCTGACCGAAGCCGACGATCCACCCGACGGGAATGACGTGACCGACTACAACGCCACGAGCATCAGCGTCCTCAAGGGCCTCGAGGGCGTCCGCAAGCGCCCCGCGATGTACATCGGCTCGACCGACGCCGGGGGCCTTCACCACCTGGTATGGGAGGTCGTGGACAACGCCGTCGACGAGCACCTGGCCGGACACGCCAAGCGCATCACGGTGCGGCTGCGCGAGGACCACGGGGTCGAGGTCGCCGACGACGGCCGCGGCATCCCCGTCGACGACCACCCGACCGAGGGCATGCCGGCCGTCGAGGTCGCACTGACGGCACTGCACGCCGGCGGCAAGTTCGATCAGCAGGCCTACGCGGTGTCCGGCGGCCTGCATGGCGTCGGTGTCTCGGTCGTCAACGCCCTCTCGTCACGCACGGAGGTCGAGGTCACCCGCGACGGTGCGCGCCACACCATCGCCTTCGAACGTGGCCCGCGCAGCGACGACCTCGCGAAGGCGGGCAAGGCCAAGGGTTCGGGCACCCTGGTGCGGTTCTGGCCGGACGAGCAGATCTTCGAGACCACCGAGCTCGATCATGATCGCATCGCCGAGCGGCTGCACGAGACCGCGCTGCTCAACCCCGGCCTCGAGCTCACGCTGATCGACGACCGCGACGGACGCAGCCGCACCTTCCGCTCCAAGCACGGCCTGCGCGACTTCGTCACCGAACTGCTGCACGGCACCGACCCCGTCGTGGCGCCGATCGAGGTCCACGACGCCCGGGAGTTCGAGGGCCACACCGTCGCCCTGGACGTGGCCTTCACCTGGTCCGACGGCTACCACGACGACCGCCTGCGCTCCTACGTCAACATCGTGCGCACGGCCGACGGCGGCACCCACGCCGAGGGCTTCCGCCGGGCCCTGACCTCCACGCTCAACCGGTTCGGGCGCGATACCGGGGCCCTGCTCAAGAAGGACCCGAACCTCACCGGCGACGACATCCGTGAGGGGCTGGCCGCGGTGGTCTCGGTCAAGCTGCCCGACCCGCAGTTCGAGGGGCAGACCAAGGGCCGGCTCGGCTCCACGCTCGCCCGCTCCTACGTCGAGCTGGTGGTCGCCGAGGCCTTCGCCGCCTGGCTGGCCAAGAACCGTGCCAAGGGGCGCCAGATCGTCAAGCGCGCCGCGGTCGCGGCCAAGGCCCGTCAGGCGGCCAAGGCGGCGCGGGAGCTGACCCGCCGCAAGGGCCTGCTCGACACCCAGTCGGCGGGGCTGCCGGGCAAGCTCGCTGACTGCACCTCGCGCGATCCGTCCGAGACCGAGCTCTACGTCGTCGAGGGCGACTCGGCGGGTGGCTCGTCGAAGGCGGCGCGCGACCGCCACACCCAGGCGATCCTGCCGCTGCGCGGCAAGGTGCTCAACGTCGAGAAGGCCCAGCTGACCCGCGTGCTCGAGAACGCGGAGATCCAGGCGCTGGTCAAGGCGATCGGCACCGGCGTCGGCGAGGCCTACGACCACGACCGCCTGCGTTACGACCGCATCATCCTCATGGCCGACGCGGACGTCGACGGTGGCCACATCACCACCTTGCTGCTGACCTTCTTCTACCGGCTGACCCCCAAGCTGATCGAGAAGGGCCACCTCTACCTCGCCCAGCCGCCGCTCTACCAGCTGGTCAAGGGCTCCAAGGTCGCCTACGCGATGTCGGACGGCGAGCGCGACCAGCTGCTCAAGCGCGAGTTCAAGGGCGCCCGCAACGTCGAGGTGCAGCGGTTCAAGGGGCTCGGTGAGATGGACGCCGAGCAGCTGTGGGCCACGACCATGGATCCACAGCGCCGCACGCTGCTGCGCGTCAACATCGAGGAGGCCGCCCGCGCCGACGAGCTGTTCGTCCTGCTGATGGGCAACGCCACCGACCCCCGCCGCGAGTGGATCGTCAGCCACGCCCACTTCGCCGAGAACGTCGACGTCTGAGTCCCCACCGGCAACGGATCCCACGGAGCAACGATGGCCAGCCAAGCCTCCCTGGTGAGCGGCGAGATCCGCGATGTCTCGCTCGAATCGCGTCTGGAGCAGGCGTTCCTCGACTACTCGATGTCGGTGATCGTCGGGCGTGCGCTGCCCGATGTCCGCGACGGCCTGAAGCCCGTGCAGCGCCGCATCCTGTACTCGATGTACGAATCGGGGCTGCACCCCGACCGCCCGTTCCGTAAGTGCGCTTCGGCGGTCGGCGAGGTGATGAAGACCTACCACCCCCACGGCGACACCTCGATCTACGACGCGCTGGTGCGCATGGCCCAGGACTTCACCTCACGTGAGCCGCTGGTCGAGGGCCACGGCAACTTCGGATCGGTCGACGGCGACCCGCCCGCGGCGATGCGCTACACCGAGGCGCGGCTCTCGTGGCTGGCGATGGAGCTGCTCGCCGGCATCGACGAGGACACCGTCGACGAGGTCGAGAACTACGACGGCTACGACACCGAGCCGGTCGTGCTGCCCGCCCGCTTCCCCAACCTGCTGGTCAACGGCGCCTCGGGCATCGCGGTCGGGATGGCCACCAACATCCCGCCGCACAACCTCGGCGAGGTGGTCGACGCGGCGCTGCACCTGCTGGCCCACCCCGAGGCGGACGTCACCGACCTCATGCGCCACGTCGCGGCCCCGGATCTGCCGACCGGTGCGCGCATCGTCCGCGGCGAGGGGATCGAGCAGGCCTACCGCACCGGCCGTGGGGCGATCACCGTCGAGGCCGTGGCCACCACCGAGGTCCGCTCCGGCAACCTGCCACGGATCGTCATCACCGAGATCCCCTACCAGGTGAACAAGGCCGCGCTGCTCGAGCGCACCGCCGACCTGGTCGCCAAGCACAAGCTGGACGAGATCCGCGACCTACGTGACGAGTCCTCCCGCGACGGGATGCGCATCGTCGTCGAGCTCAAGCGCGGCGCGGACCCAGCCGCCGTGCTCGCCAAGCTCTACCGGCTCACCGAGCTGCGGACCAACCTCAACGTCAACATGGTCGCGCTGGTCGATGGCGCACCCCGCACGATCGGTCTGCTCGAGGCGCTGACCCGCTACCTGGCCCACCAACGCGACGTCGTCACCCGCCGTACCCGCTACCGCCTCGACAAGGCGCGTAACCGCGCGCACATCCTCGAGGGCCTGCTCACCGCGCTGGACGCGCTCGATGCGGTGATCGAGCTGATCCGTGGTGCGGAATCGGCAGCCGCCGCCAAGCAGGGCCTCATCGAGCGCTTCGGCCTCTCCGAGGTCCAGGCCCAGGCTGTGCTCGACATGCAGCTGCGGCGGCTGGCTGCGCTGGAGCGCGCCGAGCTCGAGGACGAGTACCAGCAGCTGCTCGAGCGGATCGCGCGGCTCGAGGAGATCCTGGCCGACCCGGCCGTCCTCGACCAGGTGCTCGTCGACGAGCTCACCGAGCTCAAGCGCGTGCACGCGACCCCGCGGCGCTCACGGCTGGTGGCCGACGGGATCGACGCCGGCGACGTGCTCGCCGGCGGGTCACAGGCCGGCTTCGACGCACAGGACGTCACGGTGCTGGTCACCCGTGGCGGGTACGTCAAGCCCGTGGCACGCCGTCGCACCACCCCCGCCCACAAGCACGCCCACGATCCGGTCGTCGCGGTCGTGCGCGCCACCACCGACGATCACCTGCTCCTGGTCGACGAGCAGGGCACCGGCCACCGGCTCGCACTGGCCGACGTGCCCGTCGTGCCTGCC
>JBKGZF010000082.1:0-8269 GCA_046545715.1 Nitriliruptoraceae bacterium
CCTTCGCCTTCAAGGTCCCGCTCTTCCCCGTGCACACCTGGCTGCCGGATGCCCACGTCGAGGCGCCCACCGGCGGCTCGGTGTTCCTGGCTGGTGTGCTGCTGAAGATGGGCACCTTCGGGCTGCTGCGCTACGCGCTGCCGATCTTCCCCGACGCCACCGTCGAGTTCGCCCCCTGGTTGCCCGGTGTGTCGGTCATCGGGATCCTCTACGGCGCCGTGGTGGCGCTGATGCAGGCCGACATCAAGAAGCTGATCGCCTACTCGTCGGTGAGCCACATGGGCTTCGTGGTGCTGGGCATGTTCGCGCTCAACGCCACGGCGACCTCCGCCTCCGTGGTGCAGATGGTCAACCACGGACTGTCGACCGGGGCGCTGTTCCTGTTGGTCGGCTTCCTCTACGAGCGCCGTCACACGCGGCAGATCGCGGCGTTCGGTGGACTGGCCAAACAGGTGCCGGTCATGGCCGGGCTGTGGCTGCTGGTGTCGCTGTCCTCGCTCGCGCTGCCCGGCCTCAACGGCTTCGTCGGCGAGTTCCCGATCCTGCTGGGCACCTTCCAGGCCAACCGTACGGCCGCGGTGCTCGCCGCCTTCGGTGCCGTGCTCGCCGCGGTCTACCTGCTGTGGGCCTACCAGCGGCTGTTCCACGGTCCACTCGAGGGCGCCGACAACCAAGGCACGACCGATCTCAAGCGCCGTGAGATCGGCGTGCTCGCACCGATCGTCGCGCTGATCGTCGCGATCGGCGTCTACCCGCAACCGATGTTCGACCTGGTCGAGCCGTCGGTCGACCGCGTGCTGACCGAGGTCGGTGTCGCGGAGCTGACCGTCGAGCCTGCGGCCGCAACCGCCGAGGAGGGCTGACGTGGTGCTCGCGCAGGGGGTCACGTCCGTGCCCGAGGTCGCCTGGTCCAGCTTCGCCCCGGAGCTGACGGTCACCACTGCAGCGCTGGTGCTGCTGCTGATCGCGATCGCCAAGGGCCGCCAGCAGCTGGTCGCCGTGCCGACCGCGGTGCTGGCGGTCGCCGGCGGCGCCTGGCTGGTGACCCAGGAGCAGGTCGTGCCCGGTGGGGTTGCGATCGTGCTGGGCATCGCCCTGCCGGCGCTCGTGGTCGCCTTCCCGCGTCGCGGGTCCCTCGTCCAGGCCTGGGGGGCCGGCCTGGCACTGCTCGGCGGTCTGGTGCTCACGGCCTGGCAGTACGTCGCCGTGCTCGACGTCGGTGGGGCGGACGCGGCCACCATCCTGCCCCAGTCGGGGCTCGACGGGGCACTTGCCAACGACGGGATCGCCTTCTTCACCCGACTCACGGTCTACCTCGCCGCGTTGCTGGTGATCCCGATCGGCTACGGCTACCTCCAGGACCGCCGCATCAACCGGGCCGAGGTGGAACCGCTGGTGCTGCTGGCGGCGGTGGGGATGGCCGCCCTCGGCACGGCCAACGACCTGATCACGGTGTTCGTGGCCGTGGAGATCCTCTCGCTCGCGCTGTACGTGCTGGCGGGGCTGGCCCGCCGCGACCGGCGCTCACAGGAGGCGTCGCTGAAGTACTTCGTGCTCGGGGCGGTCGCCTCCGCGATCCTGCTCTACGGGATGGCGTTGACCTACCTGGCCGCCGGCACCCTCGGTCTGCCACAGATCGACGGGGCCCTGGGCCTGGTGACCTCCGATCGCACCGTCGCGGTGCTGGGGCTCGCGCTGATCACCGTCGGTGTCGGCTTCAAGGTCGCCCTGGTGCCGTTCCAGCTGTGGACGCCCGACGTCTATCAGGGCGCACCGACCAACGTGACCGCGTTCATGGCGGCCGCGACCAAGGCTGCCGGGTTCGCCGCGATCCTGCGGCTCTACCTCGTCGCCTTCCCCTCGCTGCAGTCGTTGTGGGTGCCGGTGCTCGCGGTCCTCGCCGCCCTGACGATGCTCTACGGCGCCTACCTCGCGGTGGTGCAGCGCGATCTCAAGCGGATGCTGGCCTACTCCTCGATCACCCACGCGGGCTACGCCACCATCGGGGTGGTCGCCGTCTCCGACGCGGGGTTGTCGGGCACCCTGTGGTACCTGCTGACCTACGCGGTCTCCACGCTGGCTGCCTTCGCCTGCATCATCGCCGTGGAGCGCACCCGTCGCGGCGAGGTCACGCTGTTCGAGGTCCGTGGGCTCGGCCGGACCTCGCCCGCGCTCGCCGGGATCCTGGCCCTGGCGCTGCTCTCGCTGGCTGGCCTGCCGCCGACCGCCGGCTTCGTCGGCAAGCTGGTCGTGTTCCAGGCGGGTGTGGAGGCTGGCCTGACCTGGCTGGTGGTGATCGGCGTGGTCTCCAGCGTGGTCGCCGCGTTCTTCTACCTGCGCATCGCCGGGGTGATGTTCCTCGAGGAGCCGGACGAGGACCGGCCGTTGCCAGCGAGCTCCGGTGGGCTGACCGCGGGGATCGCCGTGGCCGCGACCCTGGTGGTGCTGCTGGGCATCCAGCCACAGCTGTTCCTGCAGGTCGCCGACGCCGCCGCAGCGCTGCTGCGATGAGGACGCGACGACGATGACCTCAGACCTCTCCTCGGGGACGGCCTCCTCCGGGCAGCCAGGCCCCGCGCCCTCGACGTCAGCCAGAGCTGTGCAGCACGGTGCGCAGCTGTCGATCCCTCCACCCGTGCTCGAGCAGCTCGAGTCCCACGGCCTGCCGGTCACCGGGATGCTCGACGCGGTCGAGGACCGGCTCGCCGAGCAGGTCGGCTCCAGCCATGCGTTCGTCGATCAACTGGCGCGCTACCTCATGGCCGCTGGCGGCAAGCGCTTCCGCCCCCTGATGGTCGCCCTGACCGGCCACCTCGGTGACGCCGGCCGTCGCGAGCTCGTCGACGCCGCGGTCATCGTCGAGCTGGTCCACCTCGCCACCCTCTACCACGACGACGTGATCGACGAGGCGGCAGCACGCCGTGGCACACCCAGCGCCAACTCCCGCTGGGACAACACCGTCGCGATCCTGACCGGTGACTACCTCTTCGCCCGTGCCTCGGAGCTCTCGGCGGATCTCGGGGTCGAGGTGACCCGCATCATGTCCCACACCCTTGCCCGGCTCTGCGAGGGCCAGATCGCCGAGGTGCAGGGCTCCCTCGGGGGGCTGCCTGCCGACGTGCCGCGCCTCGAGCCGAGCGTCGACCACTACCTCGAGGCGGTCTCGGGCAAGACCGCCTCGCTGATCGAGACCTCGTGCCGGTACGGCGCCCTGCTCTCGGGGGTCGACGAGGAGGGGGTCGAGGCCGCGGCGCGGTACGGGTGGAACGTAGGGATGGCCTTCCAGCTGTCCGACGACGTGCTGGACATCGCCTCCGACCCGGCCGATTCGGGCAAGACACCCGGGACGGATCTGCGCGAGGGCGTGCACACCCTGCCGGTGCTCTACGCCTTGGACGACGACGATGGCGAGCTCGCCAGCCTGCTCGGCGGTGAGCTGACCGAGGCTGAGCTCGCCCGCGCCCTCACGCTGCTGCGAGCCAGCGACGCGCTCGAGCGTGCGCGTGAAGCGGCCCGTGGCTACGTCGAGCGGGCCGTCGCCAGCCTCGAGGTGTTCGGTGACGCGAGGGTGGTCACGGCACTGATCCGGTTGGCCCGCTACGCCGTGGACCGCGTCGGGTGAGGTCGTGGGCGGCCCTGCTCGGCGGCCTCGTGGTCCTGTTCGTGCTGGGAGAGCTCGCGGTGGCACCCATCACCGAGCGTGCGTTCGTGCGCGAGCTCGACGAGCGGGGGATCGACGTCGGCGACGTCGAGCTCACCCGGGTCGAGCGTCCGGCCCTCCTCGGGCTCGTCACCGGCAGCCTGCGTGACGTCGAGTTGGTGGCCAGCACGGTGGGCAACGAGGCGCTGCAGGTGGAGCAGGCGAGGCTGTCCGCCGATGAGCTCGGGCTCTCCTGGGGACGGGGACCGTCCGAGCCGATGCCCGCCTCGTTGCGACTGCGCGCCAGCGAGGCGCAGCTCGAGGCCGCGCTCGTCGAGCGGCTGCCCTCCGGGCTCGATCCAGGGCTCGAGCTGACGCCTGGGACGGTCGCCCTGAGCATCGGGCGGCTGCCCGTCACCCTGGAGGTCGAGGTGGAGGTGGACGCCGGCGTGCTGCGTCTGGCGCCGGCCGGGCGGATGCCGGCGTGGTTCGCGTCACTGGGGATGGATCTGCGCTTCCCCCTGCCGGACGAGGAGATCGCGCTCGAACAGCTGCGGATCGAGGACGGCGTGGCGGTCGCGCACCTGCGGATCGATCTGCAGCGGCTGCTCGATGAGCTCGAGCCGGGCGGGGGCCGACGCTAGGTTCCCTCAACGTCGCCCAGCAGCCACGCGGGAGGTGTCCCGATCGCCGCGACACAGCCGCTCTCGCAACTGCTCGGCCCCGGTTGGGCCGACGCCCTCGACCCCGTCGAGCCGCGGATCCGCGAGCTGGGTGCCTTCCTGCGCGAGGAGCAGGCGGCCGGTCGGGGCTTCCTGCCGCGGGGCGAGCGCATCTTCGCCGCGTTCCAGCAGCCGTTCGAGGCCGTGCGGGTGCTGGTCGTCGGCCAGGACCCCTACCCGACGCCTGGTCACCCGATCGGCCTGAGCTTCGCCGTCGCGCCCGATGTCCGCCCGTTGCCGCGCAGCCTGCAGAACATCCTGCGTGAGCTCGAGGCCGATCTCGGTCATCCGGCGCCGTCCTCGGGGGATCTCAGTCCGTGGGTCGATCAGGGTGTGCTGCTGCTCAACCGGGTGCTGACGGTCCGGCCGGGCGAGCCTGCCTCGCATAGGGGGCGCGGCTGGGAGGAGGTCACCGATGCCGCCATCGACGCGCTGGTCGCGCGCGGTGGTCCGCTCGTCGCGATCCTGTGGGGACGCGACGCTCGGTCGCTGGCCCCCCGCCTGAAGGGGGTCCCGTGCGTGGAGTCCTCCCACCCCTCCCCGATGTCGGCCGACCGGGGCTTCTTCGGCTCGCGCCCCTTCAGCCGCACCAACCAGCTGCTCGCCGAGCAGGGCGCCGGGCCGGTCGACTGGCGGCTGCCGTGAGCAGGTCCGCAGCGCATGCGTTCAGCGGCCGGTGAGGTCCACCACCTCGACGTCGTGGTCCTCCGCCCAGGAGCGCAGCTGCGCAACGGTGTCGGGGACGCTGGCCAGATCCGTGCGGGCGACGCGCAGTCCGGGGCTGCGGTCGTCGCCACGGGGCTCGAGCACCCACGTGGCGGTGTCCCCGACCGAGGTGACCCGGACCTTGTCGAGGTCGCTCCAGGCCAGGCGCTGGTTGCGCAGACGGGTGGGATCGTGCCAACCATCGGGCGTGACCGTGGTGCCGGCCCGCGGCAGCGTGCGCGCGATGACCACACCGAAGACCACCGCGACCACCCCGGCGAGGAGTTGGAACCACGCGCCGGCCGCGCCGCCGGTGATCGCGCGCACCGCCCCGCCCAGGATCAGCACCACGCTGGCGAGCACGCGCAGGCTGCGGCCACCGAGCGGCGGGAAGGTGATGCAGGTGGGGTCACGCTGGATCTCGCCAGGCACGGTGGCATCCCTCAGGTGGCAGCGACGCAGGTGTGACAGCGATGGGTGGCGCTCACGGCGAGGCTACTGGCTCGGGCGTGACCGTTCGCGGGCCGGTGCGCGGAGCCTGAACGCCGCGGCCACCGGCGTTGGGTCGGTCTCCGGCCAGCTTGCTAGCATCGCGCCGGCGGCCCGTCCGGCGGGCCGTCTCGCGGCATGCAGACCGGCGTTTCGCAGGGTCGTGGCCCTCCGCCGGAACCGACCGAGGATGGGACGCCGACGTCCGCCGGGGAGGACCGGGTGAGCTTCTTCGAGCAGTTCGGCACGGTGGCGATCGCGGTGATCGTCGGGTGCTTGCTGTACGCGGTGATCATGGTGGTCAGCCGCCTGATCCGGCCGACGGTGCCCTCACCGCAGAAGCTGACGACCTACGAATGCGGCGTCGATGCGATCGGCACCGGTTGGTCACAGAGCAACATCCGCTACTACGTCTTCGCCTTCCTGTTCCTGCTGTTCGACGTCGAGGCGATCTTCCTGTTCCCCTGGGCGGTGATCGTCGGTGATCTCGACGCGACGACCGCCATCTCGCCGACGTTCGCGATCGTGGCCATGTTCCTGTTCGTCGCGACCTTGCTCGAGGGACTCGCCTACGCCTGGAAGAAGGGGGTCCTCACGTGGGACTGATGGACCAGCTCGAGCTGCCACAGCCGGTCAAGTACGTGCTCAACTGGGGCCGCAAGTACTCGTTGTGGTGCTTCAACTTCGGGCTCGCGTGCTGCGCGATCGAGTTCATCGCGGCCTCGACCTCCCGGCACGACTTCATCCGCCACGGGGTGATCCCCTTCGCGCACGGGCCACGGCAGGCCGATCTCCTGGTGGTCTCGGGCACCCTCACCGACAAGATGGCGCCGGCGGTCAAGCGGCTCTACGAGGAGATGCCCGAGCCCAAGTACGTCATCTCCTTCGGCTCGTGCTCCAACTGCGGTGGGCCGTACTGGGACAGCTACTCGGTCACCAAGGGCGTCGATCAGATCATCCCCGTCGACGTCTACGTGCCGGGCTGTCCGCCCCGTCCCGAGGCGCTGCTCGACGGGATCATCGCGTTGCAGACCCGTATCCAGGGTGAATCGCTCAAGGACCGGATGGCCGACCGCCGCCAGGATCCGATCACGCTGGGTGCCGATGCCCCCCTCGCCCTGGGGGACTCCTCGTGAGCGAGGTCCTCGCACGCCGCGATCGTGCCCTGACGCCGGAGGAGACCGAGCAGCTGCTCACCGAGCGTCTCGGCAGCCACGTCCAGGGCTCGCTGCAGGAGTACGGCGTGTTCACCTTGTGGATCGCGCCGGAGGGCTGGGTGGAGGCGGCACGCCGATGCGCCCAGGAGCCATTGCTCGCCTACGACATGTTCGACTCGCTGTTCGGCGTCGATCGTGGTGACGACGGCTTCGACGTGATCGCCATCCTCTACTCCACCTCCACCGGCAACCGCATCGCGTTGCGCACGCGCTGCGAAGGCGGTCGCGACGCGCCGACCTGCCCGTCGATCACCGAGGTCTACCGCGGCGCCGACTGGATGGAGCGCGAGACCTACGACATGTTCGGCGTCGACTTCCCCGGCCACCCGGGTCTCGAGCCCCGCCTGCTCACCGTCGCGAACTTCGAGGGGTGGCCGCTGCGCAAGGACTTCCACCTCGCCTCCCGGGTCGCCAAGCCGTGGCCGGGGGTCAAGGAGCCCGCCGAGCTCGACGAGGAGGGCAACGTCGTCGAGCGCGAGCAGCGCATCGGCGACGCGCCCGGCCCCTACGACCTCGACAAGGCGATGGCCGAGCAGGCGCAACGGCGCAACGCTCCCGCCCTCGACGCCCCCGACGCTGTCGACGAGCAGGCCGGGGCGGACGAGGACGCCGAGCCCCGCATCGAGACCGACGACCAGGCCGCGGCCGGCGCCAGCGCCAAGGCTGACGAGCGCCGCAGGGCGCAGGCCGAGGCGCGTGCCCGCAAGGCGGCTGAGCGGTCGGGAGAGGCCGAGGGTGGCGACCAGGCCGAGGCCGAGGACATCGATCGCGAGACCTACGATCGACTGATCGCCGAGGGCAAGTCGGAGCGGATCGCCCGCTCGAAGGCGAAGGCGGCGCTGATCAAGAAGCAGCGCGCCCAGCAGCGCGCCGACGACGGCGATGAGGAGGACGCGTGAGCGACCTCGACGTCAAGGAGCAGCTGCGTCCCGGCACCGCACCTGGCGAGGGCATCGCGGTCCAGGTCGTGGGTGACGCGGACTTCCCCACGACCGACATGTCGCTGTCGATCGGTCCGGCGCACCCCGCGACCCACGGGGTGTTCCGCATCGTGCTCGAACTGGACGGTGAACGGGTCAAGAAGGCCACGCCGGTCATCGGCTACATGCACCGTGGCTTCGAGAAGCTCGCCGAGCACCGCGACTTCCGTCAGATCATGGCGCTGGTCAACCGCCACGACTGGCTCTCGGGTTTCTCCAACGAGCTCGGCGTCGCCCTCGCGGTCGAGAAGATGCTGGAGATGGAGGTCCCCGAGCGGGCCCAGTGGATCCGGATGCTCATCGCCGAGTGGAACCGGATCCTCAATCACCTGATGTTCGTTGGTTCCTACGCGCTCGAGCTCGGCGCGATCACCCCGATGTTCTACGCCTTCCGCGAGCGCGACGACATCCAGCATCTGCTCGAGGCGGCCACCGGTGGTCGCCTGCACTTCACCTACAACCAGCCAGGTGGCCTCAAGATCGACCTACCCAAGGGCTTCCTGCGCGAGTCGATGC
>JBKGZF010000083.1:0-8235 GCA_046545715.1 Nitriliruptoraceae bacterium
GTCCGGCGGCGGCGGTAATCTGCCTGCAGGCGCGACCTCGCGGCGAACAGGCCCGGAGCGGCATGGGGACCGGATCATGGCTACGGCTCATGGCGGTGGCCATCACGGTGGCAGCCGTGTTCGACGGCTGTGCCGGCGGGCCCAGCGAGCCGCCTGACGAGGGCGGTGGCGCTGCACCACCGGACGCCGAGGAGCTGCTGGACGAGGACCGCGGCCAGCCGCCCTCGGAGCTCATCGTGGAGGACCTGGCCCCCGGTGACGGCGCGCCGGTGACCAGGGGGTCACGGGTGGAGCTGCACGTCGGTGCGGTCCGCTGGTCCGATGGCAGGGTCGTGACCTGGACCTGGAGCGTGGGACAGCCCTACCGGACCGTGGTCGGTGATGGCAGGGAGATCGCGGGGTTCGAGCGTGGCATCCTGCAGATGCGCGAAGGAGGTCGGCGCAGGATCACCGTGCCCCCGGACCTGGCCTACGGCGAGGACGGCGCCGGGATCGAGGTGGGAGCCGACGAGACCCTGGTCTTCGTCGTCGATCTGCTGGAGGTGGACCCCGAACCGGCTGAGGACGACGGGCCGGCCGATGGGCAGGTCGGCGACCTGCCGTGAGCCCAGGGACCGTGACGAGAGGAGGGCGGTGATGGCCGCAACGCAACTGCACCCGGCGCTCGAGCCCGTGGCCGAGCTGGTCGGCACCTTCGAGGGCGAGGGCACCGGCGACTATCCCACCATCGAGCCGTTCGCCTACCGCGAGCGTGTCACCTTCGACCACCTCGGCACGCCCGTCCTCGCCTACCAGCAGCGCACCTGGGAGCCGCTGTCCGGTCAGCCGATGCACGGTGAGAGCGGCTACCTGCGTGTGACCCCCGACGGGCACGCCGAGTTCACGATCGCCCACGTGTTCGGGATCACCGAACTGCAGGAGGGCGAGGTCGAGCGCGCCGACGACGGTCGGACGATCCTGCGGCTCGGCAGCTCCCACCTCGCCGTCGCCACGACCGGCAAGCAGGTCCGCTACGTCAGCCGGGAGCTGCGCGTCAGCGCCGACGGCCTGGACTACGACCTGTGGATGGCCTACGCCCACGTCCCGGAGACCCACCACCTCGCGGCGAGCCTGCAGCGCGTCGGGTGACCTGCGCCCCCACGGCACCGCCGATGATGGGCTGGGTCGCGCTCGGCCGTACGCTCGTGGCGCGTGTCGTGACAGTCGAACCAACGGTGCGCAGGAGCGGTCGGTGACACAACGTCTGGTCGTGATCGGTGGGGACGCCGCCGGGATGAGCGCGGCGTCGCAGGCGCGTCGCCAACGTGGCCCCGACGACCTGGAGATCATCGCGTTGGAGCGGGGGGCCGACACCTCCTACGCCGCCTGCGGGATCCCCTACTGGGTCGGTGGGCTCGTCGGTGAGCGCAAGGACCTCGTCGCGCGGTCACCCGAGCGGTTCCGCAGCGACCACGCGATCGACGTGCGGATCCGGACCGAGGCGACCGCCATCGACCTCGACCAGCGCACCGTGACGGCGCGGGACGTGACCTTCGACACCGAGCAGGTGCTCGGCTACGACCACCTGCTGGTCGCCACCGGCGCGACACCGGTCCGCCCGCCCATCCCGGGCATCGATGCCCAGGGGGTCTTCGGGGTCCAGACGCTGGACGATGGCCAGGCACTGCTCGACGCGCTCGAGGATCGGCGACCGCAGCGTGCCACGGTGATCGGCGCCGGCTACATCGGCCTGGAGATGGCCGAGGCGATGATCCAACGCGGGCTGAGGGTCGATCTGGTCGAGCAGCTGCCACGGCCCATGGCCACCATCGACGGCGACCTCGGCGAGCGCATCGCCGACGCTCTGGTTGACATGGGCATCGGCCTCCATCTCGGTGTGGGGGTCACCGGCATCGACACCGACGATGGTGGCTGGGTCCGCACCGTCATAACCGAGCAGGGCGAGCTCGCGACCGACCTGGTGGTGCTCGGCACCGGTGCGAGGCCCAACAGCGAGCTGGGAGGGGCGGCCGGCCTGCCGACCGGCGCGCGTGGCGGTCTCGTCGTCGACCGGCGACAGCGCACCCCCGTCGAGGGGGTCTGGGCGGCCGGCGACTGCACGCAGGTCTTCCACCGGGTGACGGGCGAGCCGACGGCGATCGCGCTCGGCACGATCGCCAACAAGCAGGGCCGGGTCGCGGGGGTGAACCTCGGAGGTGGCTACGCCACCTTCCCCGGGGTGCTCGGCACGGCCGTCACCAAGGTCTGCGGGCTGGAGATCGCCCGGACCGGCCTCGGCGAGCAGGAGGCCTGGGACGCCGGGTTCGTGCCGGTGTGCTCCACGGTGCGCTCGACCACCCGTGCCCACTACTACCCCGGAGCCAGCCAGGCGACGATCAAGGTCATCGCCGAACGCTCGACGGGCAGACTGCTCGGCGCGCAGATCGTCAGCGAGGAGGGTGGCGCCAAGCGCATCGACGTCTTCGCGATGGCGCTGTGGCAGGGCATCACCGTCGGGGAGCTGGCCTTCGTCGACCTGTCCTACGCACCGCCGTTCTCCCCGGTGTGGGATCCGGTCCTGATCGCGGCGCGCAAGGCCGCCGACGCCGTGAGCGCTGACGCCGGGGGCGAGGGGTGACCGTGCGGTTGGCGCCGCTGGTGCTGCTCGGCCTGCTCGTGGTGCTCGTGCTGCCGGTCTGGCCCTGGTCGCGTGGATGGGGGTGGCCACCGGCGGGGATCCTCGGCATGGGCCTTGCCACCTTGCTGCTCTTCCAGTTCGTGGCGCTCGAGCCGTTGTAGGCAGGCGGCGGGTGGTCCAGCGCTACCCGGCGTCAGCGGCCTTGCGCGCCTGCTTCCACTCGCGGACCTGCGCGCGCGAGGCCTCGTCACTGACGTCGGCGATCGAGCGGTAGCCCGGCTCGCCGTACTCGCCGGCCGCTTCGCGCCATCCCTCCGGGGCCACGCCGTACTGCTTGCCGAGCAGGGCGATGAAGACCCGGGCCTTGTAGTCACCGAAGCCCGGCAGTGCGGTGAGCCGTCGCTTGAGCTCGCTGCCGGTGGTCGCATCGCGCCAGATCGCGGCCGCGTCCCCGTCGTGGTGCTCGAGCAGGTGCTCGGCGAGCGCGTGTACGCGCTTGGCCATCGAGCCGGGGTAGCGGTGGACCGCGGGCTTCTGTCGGAACAGCTGCTCGAGCTCGCTCACATCCAGTGCGGCGATGGTCGCGGGCTCGAGCTCCCCGTCGAGGCGCTCCGCGACGCGCGCGGGGCCGAGGAACGCGAGCTCCATGGCGATCTGCTGATCGAGCAGCATGCCGATCAGCAGCGCGAAGGGGTTGTCGCAGAGCAGCTGATCCGCCTGGTCGTCTCCGGTGAGGGTCAGGTTCGGCACGGTCGGCTCCTGATGGTCAGGGTCGGTTGGCTGCGGTGGTCCTCGGCTCGTTCCAGGGGCGAGGTGGCCGGTCAGTCGCCGTCGACGGTCCCGCCCTCCTCGAGGGCCGAGCGATCCGGGTCGCCGGAAGCGGGGTCGGCCGGGTCCACCTCGCTCGAGCGCAGTCGCTCGAGGTGGGCGACGAACTCGCCGGCCAGCGGAGCGGCGACCTCGCTGCCGGAGCCGCCGCCCTCGACGAGCACGGCGAAGCCAAGGCCGTCGAAGGTGCCGGCGAACCAGGCGTGCTCGGCGTCATCAGCCTGCGCAGTGCCGGTCTTGCCCGCCACCTCGGCACCGTCGACGGCAGCGGCCCCGCCCGTGCCGTCGGTGACCGCGGCCGTGAGCAGCTGGCGCAGTCGGTCCGGCACGCCGGTCGACAGCTCGTTTCGGGCACCGTCGCCAGCATCGGCCAGCAGATGGGGTTGGTACCACGCGCCCTGCTCCACCGCCGCAGCCACGGTGGCCAGGTGCAACGGCGAGGTCTCCACACGTCCCTGGCCGAACGACGCAGCCGCGACCTCGGCGGTGTCGGCTGGCTCGGGGAAGCTGCCACCTCGTGCGCTCAGGGGCAGGTCGGGCTCGGTGCTAAAGCCGAAGCGCTCGCTGGCTGCGCCCAGTGCATCCGCGCCGAGCTCGGCCCCGAGCTGCGCGAAGGTGGTGTTGCACGACGCGGCGAAGGCGTCCAACAGGGTCGCGTCGCCGAGCTCAAGGTCGCCGACGTTGGACACCGCCAGGCCCCCCACGATCGCCTCCTGCGGGCACGCCACCTCGTCATCGATGTCGAGACCCGAGGCGAGCGCGGCCTCGGCGGTGACGATCTTGAACGTCGACCCGGGCGGGTAGCTGCCGGCGAACGCCCGGTTGAAGGCGGTCAGCGGCCGGCTCGCGCTGCCGCGGATCGCGCCGTCCTCCGCGTCCACCACCACGATCGCGGCAGGGTCGTCCACCTCGCCCAACGTCAGCTCGATCGCGCGCTGGACGCCGACGTCCAGGGTGGTGCGGATCGGCTGCGAGGGATCCTCCTGGCCGTCGGCGATGACGTGACGCAGCTGCTCGTCGCTGCCCAGCTCGCGTAGGCCCACCTCGATCCGCTCGCTGCCGAGCAGCTGCTCCTCGAGGGCGGCCTCGAGACCGAACTGACCCAGCTGGTCGCCCGCCTCGAGATCCGGATCCTCGTCCAGCTGCTCGGCGGTGGCCTCGCTGACCACGCCGACCACGTGCTGCGCGAAGCCGGCGTCGAGCAGCACCCTGGCCTCGTCAGCGGATCTCGGCGCGGTGATGCCGTCGGTGCGGCGCAGCTGCTGCCATGCCAGCTCGGCGCGTGCTGCGCTGACGGTCACCACCGGGTAGTACCAGTCGTCGACCAGCTCGTCACGGCCGAGCTCGCGCTCGGCGACCACCTCCGAGCCCGGCAGGGCCTCGGCGAAGGCCTCGATGACCTCCTCGGGGTCGTCGATCGACCGCGGCACGAAGCCGATGGTCGCCGCCTCACCGCCAGCGAGCACCGTGCCGTCGCTCGCGAGGATCGGCTCGCGGTCCACGGGGGTGCTGGTGATGGCGAACCCCCACTCCTCGCGGAGCTCTGGGTGCAGCGTGGCCGGGGTCCAGCTGACCGCCCATGAGCCGCGCTCGCGGACCAGTTCGAGCTCGGTCTCCCAGGCGACGTCGCCGAGCGGCTCGTCCAGGGCCAGCTCGACCGTCACCGTGGTCACGGCGCGCCCGTCCTCGGGCTCCTCGATCTCGTCGCGTTCGACCCTGAGCTCACGGGGCGCCAGCGCCTCGTCGAGCTGTTGGTGGGCCTGTTCGAAGCCCTCGGGCTCATCGCTCAGCCACGCGCGCATCCCGGCGAGGTCGCCCTCGGACCAGGCAGCGAGGTAGGCATCGGCGGCGGAGGCGGGCTGCTGGTCGGGCTCGGGCTCCTCCTCCTCGCCGAGCATCCCCTCGAGCGCCCGCCAGCCCACGACCCCGACCGCGGCGACCACCAGCACCACCACCACGATCGTGAGCAGGTCCCGTGCGCGCACCGCGGCCTCCTCGAGGTGGTGACGAACGGCCGTGCGTGGCGACCGCCCTCAGCGTGGGCTCGGTCGTCGCGGCCGCTCGTCCCGGTCAGTCGTCCGTCCCGGTCAGTCGTCCGTCCCGGTCAGTCGTTGGACTGCGTCGGGCCGACACTACCGTCCGACCCTGCCACCTCGACATCGCCGTCCGAGCGTCGGCGCACGGCCCGCACGATCAGTGCGAGCACCGCGACCGGCACCGCGATGACCACGATGATCGGCAGCCAGGTGACACCGAAGCGGATCGCGGCGTCGGCGATGGTGGTCAGGGCTCGGCTCAGGTCGCGCAGGGAGTCGCGCAGGGTGTCGGAGGGCTCCCAGCGGGGGTCGCTGACCGGGGTGGCCTCGGAGGTCGGCACGAGCTCGACGTCGACACGTGAGTAGCGCACCTGGTCCTCGATGCTGGCCAGGCGTGCCTCGAGCTGCTCGATCTCGCCACGGACCTGGCTGAGTCGGTCGAAGACGACCACCAGTTGGTCGGCGTCACCGCCCTCGTCGCGTACCTCACCGAGCAGGTCGGTGAGCTCGCGCTCGTAGGCGACCAGGTTGTCGCGCCGGGCCTCGAGGTCGGTGACCTCACCGGTGACGTCCTCCTCGTCGACACGTCGGACCGGTACCGCGTCGCCGAGCTCATCGAGCTCGTCCACCGTTGCGTCGAGCTCCTCGCTGGGGACCCGCAGGCTCAGGCGCCCCCGGATCACGCCCTCGTCATCACGGCTGAGGTCGGTCTCGGCGACGAAACCGCCGGCGTCCTCGGCGATGCGCCTGACCTCCTCGGCAGCCGCGGCCGAGTCGCTGACCTCCAGGACCAGCTCGGCGCTGCGGATCACCATCCGGTCATCGGGGTCGCCGCTGGGGGGCTGGTCGCCACCGGGGGCCTCGCCGTCGCCGCTCTCGCCCCCAGCCGCATCGCGGTCGGCGGCCTGCTCCTCGGCCATCTCCTCCTCGGCCATCTCCTGTTCGATGGCGGCGTCGTCGCCCGCGTCCATGGTGTCCTCGGCGGACTGCGCCTCGTCGGTGGCCGCGTCGTCGGTGGCCGCGTCATCGCCCGCGCAGGCGGCTAGCAGCAGGGCGACCACCGTGATCGCGCCGATCAGGGCGGCTCGACGGCGCTTGGGGCGGGGCGGGGTCATGGTGGGCTCCTCGCTCGGTGGCTCGGCGGTGGGATCGCTGGGCGGCGACGGTGGTGGTCGGTGGCACGGGGTCGCTGACCCGCCATCATCGCGCTCGTAGGGTCCGACGTCGTCGAACCCGTGCCGGTTCCTCTCCCGCGGGGCGCCACCGGCGGGAGCCGGGCCCAGCCGCCGAGCGGGGACCTACCCTGGGTCGGTGCCGCCGCACGCGGCCCTCGCCGCAGGGACGGGAGCTCCCACCGATGGCCGAACATGCACACGCCTCCTCCCAGTCGGAGCTCAACTCCTGGCTGGTCGAGGAGATGTACGAGCAGTACCGCCAGGATCCGGACTCGCTGTCCAAGGGCTGGCAGGACTTCTTCGCCGACTACCGGCCTCGCACGGGGGCCGCGACCGACCTCGCGGAGGATCGGGCGGCCGAGCCTGACACCGCAGCTGCCGAGCGTGTCGACCGCGGTGGCGACGGTCAGCGCCGAGGTGCGCTGCCCAAGGCCGTGGCGCACGTGCCCGAGGGTGAGCAGCCGACGCCTCTACGGGGGGTCGGTGCGCGCATCGTCGAGAACATGGAGACCTCGCTCGGGGTGCCCACCGCGACCTCGGTCCGGGACGTGCCGGCCAAGCTGCTCGAGGTCAACCGCACGATCATCAACAACTACCTGCGGCGCACCCGAGGCGGGAAGGTGTCGTTCACCCACCTGATCGCCTACGCCATGGTGCAGGCGCTGCAGGACGTGCCGGCGATGCGCAACACCTACACCGAGACCGAGGATGGGCGGCCCGCGGTCCTGCGAAGGGAGCGTGCCGGGCTCGGGCTCGCCGTCGATGTCGAGAACGATGACGGCTCGCGATCCCTGCTCGTGCCCGTGGTCAAGGACGCGCTCTCCCTGGACTTCCAGGCGTTCCTCAGCGCCTACGAGGACATCATCCGCCGCATCCGCACCCGTAAGCTCGACCCGGCGATGTTCGACGGCGCGGTGGTGACCATCACCAACCCCGGCATGATCGGCACGGTGCACTCGATCCCCCGGCTGATGGCGGGACAGGCCGCGATCCTCGGCGTGGGCACGATCGACCATCCAGCCGAGTACCAGGCCACCGATCCGCGCACGCTCGCCAAGTTGGGGGTCGGCAAGGTCATCACCCTGACCTCGACCTACGATCACCGCGTCATCCAGGGGGCCGAGTCCGGCCGGTACCTCCAACGGGTCGACGAGCTGCTGCTCGGCGAGGACGGCTTCTACGACGACGTCTTCGCCTCCCTCGGGCTGCCGTACGAGCCCGCCCGGTGGCGGGTCGACACCGCCGAGATCGATAGCGAGACCGATCTGCTCGCCAAGCAGATGCAGGTCGACCAGCTCGCCAACATGTACCGCGTGCGTGGGCACCTGATCGCCGACCTCGACCCGCTGCGACAGCGGCCACCCTCGACCCACCCCGAGCTCGATCCGACCTACTACGGCCTGTCGATCTGGGACAACGATCGGACCTTCCTCACCGACGTCGGTGGCCGGTCACGCCAGATGGAGCTCGGCGACATCCTCGGCGTGCTGCGTGATGCCTACTGTCGGACGATCGGCATCGAGTACGGCCACGTCCTCGACCCTGAGCAGAAAACCTGGATCCGCGAGCAGGTCGAGGG
>JBKGZF010000084.1:0-8172 GCA_046545715.1 Nitriliruptoraceae bacterium
CGCAATGCTGCCAATGTCGGCCGTGAAGTAGATCACCAGCAGCGGCAGGCCGATGGTCGCGTTGAACAGGTAGGCCGCGAAGGCGCCGAACATGACGGTGTCGCCGTGGGCGAAGTTGATCAGGCCGGTGGTGCCGAAGACCAGCGACAGGCCGATCGCGGCCATGGCGATGATCAGCCCGAAGCGCAGGCCGCTCAACAGCTGCTGTGCGATCGAGGCCAGGATCCCGCGGGTCTCGGGTGGGGGGCCGAGCTGGATCGGTACCGCCGCTCGATCGCCGTCGTCCACCGAGATGTCCGTGGACTCCTGGTCCTCGTCGCGCAGCTCGACCCCTTCGGGCAGCGATTCGACCACGACGGTGTAGTCGCCACCGGGGACCTCGACCTCCCAGCTGCCGTCGTCGTCACTGACGACGCGGTCGACCTCGTCGCCGTCCGCGTCGCGGATGACCAACTCGACGCCACCGATGGTCTCGTCCTCGGAGCGCAGCGTGCCGAACAGCAGGCCGGGGCCCGGATCCTCCTCGTCCTGTGTGTCGTCCTCGCTGTCGTCCTGTTCGTCTTGGGCCAGCAAGGAGGGCTTGCTCGCCGCTGCAGGGGCCGACAGCAGGGTCGTCAGGGCGAGCCCCACCAGGCCGGCGAGGGCGAGTAGGCCGACGGGCCGCAGGGCCTGGTTGCGAGCCTGAGAACGCTCGGTCGCCACGTACCCTCCCTCGTTCATCTGCCGGTCGTCTCCCCCGCGGCCCGGCGGAGTCTAGACCGACCTCGGCTCCTCAGGTGGCACCGACGAGGACGACGGAGGCTATCCAGCCCACCGACGGCATCGCACCACCGGACGTGGTGCCTCATGGCTCCACGCCCGGGTCGGCGGGCTCGGCGTAGACGACGACGTTGTCGGCGTAGCTGCGCTCGGTGTTGTCGAACGCTCCCCCGCAGGTGATCAGCACCAGGCGTGGGTCGCTGAAGCGGGTGAAGATGTCCTCGATCGGCAGCTCGTCCTTCGGGTAGCTGGTCCGCGCGACGACCGTCCACTCGCTGCTCGTCCCATCCTCGTGATCGACGGTGATGGTCTCTTCGACGTCCAGCGTGCGCAGCTCGAAGAACGCGCCCTGGCCCTGCGTGCGGGAGTCGACGTGACCGCTGAGCACGGCGGTGCCGCGGGACTCACCGACACCGACGCCCGGCTCGTACCACCCGACGCGGTCGATGTCGTCGGGTATCTCCATCGCGCCGTCGTCCTCCAGCCCGATCGCATCCACCGGTGCGTCCACGCCGATCGACGGGATCTGGATCCTCGTGGGTGCGGCCACAGGGTCGGGCGTCGGCGGCTCTTCCTCCTGGTTGGCCCCGGCCCCTGAGCGTTCACTGGCACGGGGCGCCGCCTCGGTGTCGACGCTCACCTCGGGTGAGTCGTCGGTCTGCCGCGAGGTCGTGGGCTCGACGGTCGCCAGATCGCCGACGGTCTCCTGCGGCTGGCTGAGCTGCCACCCGAGCGGTGCGCCGATCAGCAGCGAAGCGCCGACGATGACGGCGGCGAGCGATGACCTCGACATCACGACTCCAGCGACATGGTGCGGGAGGGGGCCTGGGCCCCCTCCCGCGTGTCTAGCGGACCGCGGCGGGCGGCCGCGGTGGCCATGGTCAGCTGCGGCGCCGTGCGGTGGCGAGCACCGGAGCGCTCACACCGAGCAGGCCGAGGGCCATCAGACCGGCGACCCAGGTGGGCAGCCCCGTGTCGAGCAGACCACCGGATCCGGAGTCGACCTCGCTCGGCTGCTCCATCTCCTCCTCGTCGGCCATCTCCTCACCGGCGACCGAGATGGTCTCGGTCACGACGGTGAGGGTGTCCTCGTCGCCGATGGCGTAGGCCAGGACGGAGGTGTCGGCCGGGACGGAGACCGTACCCAGGTCGATCGCTGCCTCATCGCTGCCTGCAGCGGCCACGCCGACACCTTCGACGTCAGCCTCACCGGTGGCGATGAACGCGGTCTGACCGTTGGTGACGCCTTCGAGCCCGGTCGCGTCGGTCGGCAGGATGTCGACGGCGCCGAACGCAGCGGTGTGGAACACCTGGATGCCAGCGCCCTCACCGGTCTCGTTCGCCTCGAGCAGGACGGTGGGCTCGCCACCCTCGTCGAGGTGGGCGACGACCGAGTAGCTCATGCCGGCCTCGACGTCGGCGGTCGCCTCGAGGACGGCAGCGTCGAGGTCCTCACCGGCGGGCACGATCGCGAGGTCGTACGAACCGGCGGGCAGGGACTGGACGGCGATGTCCTCGAAGTTGACGCCCTCGAGCAACGGCTCACCGTCGGCCCAGATGTCGACCTCGAGGTCCGGGACGCCGTGGACGATGACGACCTCGGCCTGGTCGTGGCTGTCGGCCATCGCGGCGGTCGCCGGGACGATCATCAGTGCGGCGGCAGCGATGCCGACGAACAGCTTGTTCTTCATGTGCAGGGTCCTCCGTGGTGGGGTGGGTGGTGCGCGGTCATGAGGTCTTCGGGTTCGGGCACGGGGCCGGATGTCCCGGTGAGCCCTGGCCGCGCATAACCGATCCGGTGCGCGATGTGGACCGAACGGGCGGGCTGCGGCCGCAGCCCCGGTGGGCGGCGGTATGGTGCGTACCGCCTGGTGCGGCGCGGACCACGGACACGGGTGGACGGCGGGTGTCCCTCCGGGTCCCGATCGAGACGAGGAACGAGCATGGTGATCGACCCCGGGATCGTCGCTGTGCTGGCGGTCGTGAGCACGGCGCTCAGCGTCGTGCTCGCACTGGCCGTGGTGGTGCTCGCCCTGCGGCTACGGGTGGTGCGTCGTACCCAGTTGCGCGTCTTCGGTCGTGGTGAGCACGACGTCGTCGACCTGATCGATGTGCACGGTGAGCAGCTGCGCCAGCTGTGGGAGGAGATCGGTGCCGTCCGTGCGGACGCTGGGGACCTGCGCGAGCGGCTACGCGGGGCGGTCTCCCGCGTCGCCGTCATCCGCTACGACGCCTTCGAGGACGCCGGCGGAGCGCTGTCGTTCTCGGCGGCGCTGCTCGATGACCGCGGTGACGGCATGGTGCTCTCGGCGATCAACGGTCGCGCCGAGACGCGCTGCTACTCGAAGTCCATCACCGCCGGAAGCAGCGAGCACTCGTTGAGCGATGAGGAACGTGCGGCGCTCGAGGCCGCCATCAGCGGCCGGCGCCAGGCCGAGCCACTGCGCCACCGTCGACGGCGACGCGCGTCATGAGCGGCGACAGCCAGGACGTGGCGGCGAGCACCGGTGGCAGGACGGTGGCCTATCTGGGGCCACCTGGCACCTTCACCGAGACGGCCGCTCGGATGATCACCGGCATCGACGACGAGCAGGAGCTCATCCCGCTCGGGGACATCTCCGAGGTGCTGCGGGCGGTGAGCGAGTCCCGTGCCTCACGGGGTGTCGTGCCGATCGAGAACACCCTCGAGGGCTCGGTGACCGCCACCCTCGATGCGCTGGCGTTCGAGACCGAGCTGCTGATCCACGGCGAGCTCGAGCTGCCGGTGACCCTCGTCGCCGCAGCCGGGAAGCCGGTCGATCTGGCGTCGGTCACCCACGTGCACTCCCACCCGATCGCGCTGGCGTCGTGTCGCCGCTGGCTGGCCGCGACGCTGCCAGAGGCGGAGCGGGTCAGCGCCGCGTCGACGGCGAAGGCGGCCGAGACCGTCGCTGAGCTCGAGGACGGCCACATCGCCGTGGTCAACCCGCTCGCGGCCGAGCGCTACGGGCTGGAGGTGGTCGCGCGCGACATCAGCGACCGGGCCGCCAACTCCACCCGCTTCGTGATCCTCGGCCGTCACTTACCCGAGCCGACCGGCTGGGACAAGACCTCGATCGTGGTGTACATCGAGGCCAACCGACCCGGGGCGCTGCTCAAGCTGCTGGAGATCTTCGCCGAGCGCGATCTCAACCTCACCAAGATCGAGTCCCGTCCGACCAAGGCCGAGCTCGGCGAGTACTGCTTCTTCCTCGACGTCGAGGGCCACCTCGCCGGCGAGCGCGTCGGCGACGCCCTCGCGGCGGTCAAGCGCACCCACCGGGCCGTCAAGATCCTCGGGTCCTACCGACGGTCGGGGGCGCGACAGCCCGACGAGGCGGCGCGCATCCAGCGTGACGACGCGGCCTACCGCGAGGCCGCGGAGTGGCTGGCGTCCTGGCGCGCCCGGATCGGCGCGGAGGTGAAGCCCTCGGACCTATAGCCCTCGGACGTGGAGCTCGACGCGGACTGATCCAGCCCGGCTCCACCGTCGGCCCGCCGCGACGTGACCGCAGGCGACCACCGACAGCCGCCGGCTGCTACCTCGCTGCCCACCAGGCCGCGAGGTGACGTCAGGACACCGCCCACGGCCGTGTCGTGCCACCTCGCCGCAGCGGTAGGCGAGGGTGTAGGAACGGGACGCCGAGCGGTGAGGGTGACGGCGAGGACGGGCCGTGGCGGCACCCGCGAGGGCCAGCGGGGGCCGCTGCGTTAGCCTGTCGGGCATGATCGATCCACGCCTGCTCCGTGAGGACACCGAGGCGACCGCGGCTGCGCTGGCCCGTCGCGGCGTCGACCATGCCGCGATCACCCAGCTGCGGGATCTCGACGAGCGGCGACGTCGGCTGATCGCCGAGGTCGACGAGGCACGCGCCGAGCAGGCCGAGGCATCGCGGGCCATCGGCCGGGCCGACGCCGAGGAGCGCCCGGCTCTGATCGAGACGGCCCAGCGCTACAAGGAGCGGGTCGCGGCCCTCGAGGAGGAGCGTGACCGGGTCGCGGCCGAGCACGAGGCGGCGTTCGCCCGCATCCCCAACCTGCCGCATCCGGATGCACCGGACGGTCAGGAGGGCGAGGGCCGGGTGCTGCGCACCTTCGGGGAGCCGCCACAGCTCGACGAGCCCCGTGACCACGTGGAGCTGCTCGAGGCCGCCGACGCACTCGACCTCGCGCGCGCGGCCAAGGTCTCGGGGGCGCGCTTCGCCTACCTCAAGGGTGAGGGAGCGCTGCTGGAGTTCGCGTTGGTGCGCTACGCGATCGACGTCGCGATGCGGCACGGCCACGTGCCGGTGATCCCGCCGGTGCTCGTCCGCGAGGAGGCGATGTACGGCACCGGCTTCCTGCCGACCGACGAGCAGCAGCTGTTCTCCACCCGCGACGACGAGTTCTACCTCGTCGGCACCTCGGAGGTCCCGCTGGCCGGGATGCACATGGAGGAGCTGCTCGAGCCCGACCAGCTGCCGCTGCGCTACGTCGGCTACTCGCCGTGCTTCCGTCGCGAGGCCGGGGCGCACGGCAAGGACACCCGCGGGATCCTGCGGGTGCACCAGTTCGAGAAGGTCGAGCTGTTCTCCTTCGTGCACCCCGACACGTCCGACGAGGAGCACGAACGCATCCTCTCCATCGAGGAGGAGGTGTTCGGCGGGTTGGAGATCCACGCCCAGATCGTCGACATCCCGGTGGGCGACCTGGGGGCCTCGGCGGCGCGCAAGTTCGACATCGAGGCGTGGCTGCCCGGCCAGGGCGCCTACCGCGAGGTGACCTCCTGCTCGAACACCACCGACTACCAGGCACGGCGGCTGCGCACGCGTCTGCGGGTCGCGGACGGGCCGAACCTGCTGGTCCACACCCTCAACGGCACCGCGCTGGCCGTGCAGCGGGCGATCATCGCCCTGGTCGAGCAGCACCAGCGGGCTGACGGCACCGTCGCCGTGCCGGCCGCGCTGCAGCCCTACCTCGGACGTGAGATCCTGTTCGACCAACGCAGCTGAACCCGAGCGAGGCAGCAAGCGCGATAGGCGCTGCGCCAAGCCTGCTCGATAGCCTGCGGGTCGCCGCCCTGTCGGGCGGTCGAGGAGGGTTGGCCGAGCGGACGAAGGCAGCGGTCTTGAAAACCGCCGGGCGCCTCGCGCGTCCCGTGGGTTCGAATCCCACACCCTCCGCTGTCCGTAGCATGGCTGCCCGTGTGCGTCGGGCTCGTGAGGACCCCGCTCGGAGCTCGAGCGGGGTCCCGTCGCGACGCTGGCGGTCCACTTCCTCCAGTCGCTGTGCACGACCACACGAGAGGACCCCTGCCAGAAAGGTTCCCAGATGCCGTCTTCGCGAGCGATGATCGTCATCGGTGCACTGCTGTTGGCCACCGGAACGCTGTACGCCGGATCTGCGGTTCGGATACCCCCGGCAGAGGGGCTCACGGCGATCGCGGTCCTCGTCATCGGTGTCGCTCTGCTGCTGGTCGGCGCGCTGCGGCAGCCGACCACGGTGCAGTTGATCGCCGCCGGTGCCGTCCTGCAACTCGTCGGGGGCCTGCTGTTGATCGTCGGGACGGCGGAGCTGCCAGCGGGTTTCGTGGCGGCGGGGATCGGCTTCTCGGCGGTCGGCTTCTGGCTGCTGCTCAGTGGTGTGATCGCTGCTGCCGTCAAGCTCGCGTTGCACGAGCGGAGCCCCGACCGCGCCGAGGTCTCGGGATGAGTCGCAGGGTTGGCAGAGCGGACGAATGCACCGCTCTTGTAAACCGCCGGGCGCCTGGCGCGTCCCGTGGGTTCGACTCCCACACCCTCCGCTTTCAGTGGCATAGCTGCCAAGATCCGTATGGATAGCGGGGGCACCGTCGTCAGGTGAAGGCTCCGGATGGAGGTCGTCCCAGCGAGCCAGCCGACCGGGCCCCTTCCATCGCCTGCCCCTAGGGCAGCCCGGCGCCCGGCACGTCCACCCGCAGCGTCCACAGCGAGGCCTCGCGGGCGGCCGAGCGGGCCGCCTCGTCGAAGTCCGGCGCGCAGCAGGCCAGCAGCGTGCGCCCGTCGTCACCGCCGAGCATGCAGGCGAACACGCCGGTCCCGCCCGGGGCCGGCTCCTCGTCGAGGATCTCGCCGCCCTCGGCGACGCGCACGAGACGGGCCCCCAGCGCATCGGCGAACCAGATCGCCCCCTCGGCGTCCAGCGCACAGCCGTCGGGGGCGACCGCGACCTGGGGCAGCGTCTCCTCGAACGTCCCCAGGGTGGGTCGGGGCGCGATCTGGGCCCAGATGCGCCGGTCGGTCAGGGTCCCGTCGGGCTGGATCGTGAAGGCGGTGTAGCCGCAGCCGAGGGTCTCGCCCACGATCAGCGTCGACCCATCGGGGGTGACGACCGAGCCGTTGGGGAAGGCGACGTCCTCGGCGGCGACGTCGACGCTCCCGTCAGGAGCGACGTGCGCCAGCGGGCTCGTCGAGGGGTCGTCGCCCGCCATGAGGTCGAACCCGAAACTGCCCACGTAGGCGTGGCCCTCGGCGGTGACGACCATGTCGTTGGCGAGGTGGTCGAGCACGCCGGAGAGATCGGCATGGGTGGTCACCGTGCCGTCTGGTGCGCGCCGCAGCACCTTCAGGTCGCGCATGGAGACCACGAGCAGCGAGCCGTCCGGCAGCCAGCCCAGTCCCGAGGGCTGGCCGGGCACCTCGAGGACCTCCTCGACCTCGCCTGCGGGCGTGATGGTCTGCACCACGTGGCGGTAGAAGTCCGCGACCCACCAGCGCCCGTCACGCCAGCGCGGCCCCTCGAAGAAGTTCCCGCCGTCGATCAGCAGCGTCGCTTGTCGGCTCATGCCCCCTCCCGGATCTGGCGCCTCGGATGCCCTTGCGATTCCCGGCGAGCACCCTAGGTGTAGATGCCTGCCGGGTTGTTCAGGTCGTGTAGGCGTTGTCCTGGCCCGTTTGGTTGGTCGATGTCGCAATCGTGCCCTCGGGCGTGCTCCACGACCGCTACATCATCGATGACCATGGGATGCTGCTGATCGGGACCAGCCTGAACGGTCTCGGATCGCAGCAGAGCTGGCTCGTTGATCTCGGACCGGACATCCGGGAGACGGTGCTGATGCGTATCGATGACCTCTGGGCTAACAGGGCTGAGACGTTTCCATAGTCTGTGCGGGCGCTGAACCGGCCCGCCAAGGTCCGGTGAGGCCCGTACGAGGCCCGCGGACTACGCTTCCCCAGATAGCGGTGGGTTCCTATGCGGTCTTGAGAACCGCCGGGCGCCTCGCGCGTCCCGTGGGTTCGGATCCCACACCCTCCGCTCGTCGACGGCAGCAGCGGGTCTGGCTCGACCCGCGGGGGGTCGGTGACAGGCTCGGACGGGGATCGTGACGTCGGGGCAGGGGGTTGGGTGACTTCACAGGTGGCTGGCCCGCGGTGGCGG
>JBKGZF010000085.1:0-8148 GCA_046545715.1 Nitriliruptoraceae bacterium
GGCAGGACCCGTTCGGGTTCGGTGGGGGCTTCGGTGGTCTCGGTGATGTGATCGACGCGTTCTTCGGTGCCGGAGCCTCGGGCGGCTTCGGCGGGGGCGGGGGTGGACCCCGTCGGCAGCAACCCGGTCGTGACGTGCTGGTGACCGTCGAGCTCGACCTCGAGGACGTGGTCACCGGGGTCACCCGCGACGTCGAGGTGGAGGTGGCTCGGGCCTGTGACACCTGCGGCGGCACCGGCTCGGCGGACGGGGCCACGCCCGAGCGCTGCTCGACCTGTGGCGGCGCGGGGCAGGTACAGCGGGTGGTCCGCACCGCCTTCGGCCAGCTGGCGACCGCGGCACCGTGCAACGACTGTCAGGGCAGCGGGCGGCGTCCGTCCGAGCCGTGCTCCGACTGTGGTGGCGAGGGCCGGCGACTGACCCGGCGCACCCTGCAGGTGGACATCCCCGCCGGCCTCGAGGACGGCGACCGCATCCCGGTGCGGGGCGAGGGCGAGGCCGGTCGCCAGGGCGCACCGCCTGGTGACCTCTACGTCCAGGTGCGGGTCGCGCCCCACGAGCTGTTCGAGCGCGACGGTCGCGATCTCTCCGCAGAGGTCAGCGTTCCGGTGACCCAGGCCGCGCTCGGTGGAGCCCTGACCGTGCCGACCGTCGACGGCGAGCAGGTCGAGGTCCCCGTCCCGGCGGGTACCCAGCCCGGAGACGTGCTCACCGTGCGGCGCGCCGGCCTGCCCGTGCGTGGGGGCGGCCGACGTGGTGACCTCAACCTCGTGGTGCGCGTGGAGGTCCCCACCGGCTTGGACGGCCGCCAGCGCGAGCTGCTGGCCGAGCTGGCCGAGCTGCGCGACGAGCCGCTGACCTCCGAGGGCCGTGGGCTGTTCACCCGGCTGCGTGGTGCGTTCCAGCGGTGAGCCTGCGCCCCTACGTCCATCTCGACCACCCGCTCGCGGGGGCGAGGTCGGGCGCCCACGTGCCGCTCGACCCGACTGCCCACCACCACCTGTCCAGGGTGCTGCGGCTCGCGCCGGGTGCGCCGCTCGAGGTCGCTGACGGCCGTGGCGCGACCGCCTGCGCCGTGCTGGCTGACGATACGGTCGAGCTCACCTGCGACGCCCGGATGTGTGCGCCGCGGTGGCCGCGGCTGGAGCTCGCCCAGGCGCTGGCCAAGGGCCGCAAGCTCGACGAGGTGGTGCGCCAGGCCACCGAGCTCGGCGTCGACGCGCTCCACCCGGTCGTTGCCGAGCGCTCGGTCGTGCGGCTCGACGGTGAACGGCGGGAGAAGGCGCGGGCGCGCTGGCGGTCGGTCGCACGGGCAGGGGCCGAGCAATCGCGGCGGCCGAGCTGCCCACGGATCGCGCCGGTGCGGTCGGTCGGTGACCTCGACCTCGCCGACGCGAGGGTGCTGCTCGCCGAGCCGGGAGCGCCCGCGCTGCCGCGCAAGCTCCAGGGTGGCGTCGACGCGCAGCGCGTGGTCCTGGTCGTCGGGCCCGAGGGTGGGTGGTCCCCTCAGGAGCGCGGCACCCTGCTCGAGCGCGGCGCTACCGAGGTCGGGTTGGGTCCGACGGTGCTGCGCGCTGAGCACGCCGGCGCGGCCGGGCTGGCGGTCCTGTCGGCACTGCTCGGGCGCTGGGAAACCTGAAGGGGTGCACTGGACGCGCGCGACGTGTACGTACCGCGAGCGTTCACCCGGCTGTGGGCGGTCGTTGGTCACGCAGCGTCTATATGCCTGACCACGCCGCGTGGCAGGTAGTACCGTTCGGACAACGCACGGTCGTGGGAGTGGAGCAGCAGTGGGCTGGACCCGCACCTGGCTGCAGCAGCTCGAGGAGTCGTCCCGATGAGGCTGGAGGGCAACGCGATGGCCTCGGAGGAGGACCGTTACGCGGTGCTGCTCGGCGACCGCCTACGGCGGGTGCGCCAGCAGCAGGGGATGTCGCTGCACGAGGTCGAGGAGCGCAGCGAGGGCGAGCTCAAGGCATCGGTGGTCGGCGCCTACGAGCGAGGCGAGCGGGCGGTCTCGATCAACCGGCTGCACCGACTGGCGGACTTCTACCGGGTCCCCGTGGGCGAGCTGCTGCCCGAGGGCGGCGACGCCGGCCGGCCGACCGTCGTCGACTCGGGCCCGGAGCTGGTGATCGACCTGGTCGCCCTCGAGTCGCGTCGGGGCCAGGAACCGGCACTGCGACGCTACGTCGAGGCGATCCAGTCCCGCCGGGGCGACTACAACGGTCGCGTGCTCACGGTGCGCGCCTCCGACCTCGAACTGCTCGCTGCCGTGCTCGACGCCAGCCCGGAGGAGCTGCACTCGCGGCTGGCCGCTGCGGGCCTCGTGCGCTGAACCACGCGGCTGTACCCTGGCAAGGTCCGCACCATCCCCGTCGCAGGAGCCTGCCTCACCCGTGGTGAGTCGACAGCCGGCCGCGGCTGACACCGAGGACGCCGCCGTCGCTGCGGATCGTGTCGAGCGAGTCAGAGGACCCAGCGAGGCTACGGACGCGCGCCCCGGGTCGGCGACCGCGGTCAAGGTGCTGGTTCCGGGCGAGCATGCGATGGTCTCCCTGCTCGGTACCCGCGATGAGCTGCTGAAGGTGGTCGAGAACGCCTTCAACGCCTCCATCCACGTGCGTGGCAACGAGATCGCCATCTCCTCGACCGAGCCGAACGAAGCCGACCAGGTGGCGCAGCTCTTCGAGGAGCTGGTGCTCCTGCTCGATCACGGGCAGACCCTCGACCGGGCCACCGTGCGCCAGACGGTGCGCATGATCCGCGCTGACGACGAGGAGCGCCCCTCCGAGGTGCTCTCCGAGTCCCTGATCACCCACCGGGGCCGCACGATCCGGCCGAAGTCGATCGGCCAGAAGCGCTACCTCGATCAGATCCGCGCCAACACCGTGACCTTCGGCATCGGCCCCGCGGGGACCGGCAAGACCTACCTCGCCATGGGGGCGGCGGTGCAGGCGCTGCGTGCCAAGCAGGTCAACCGCCTGATCCTGACGCGACCCGCGATCGAGGCCGGCGAGCGGCTGGGCTTCCTACCGGGGACGCTGCACGAGAAGATCGACCCGTACCTAAAGCCCCTGTGGGACGCCCTTCACGACATGATGGAGGCCGCGGAGCTCGTCGACCACGTCGAGCGTGGCACGATCGAGGTCGCCCCGCTGGCCTACATGCGCGGACGGACCCTCAACGACGCCTTCATCGTGCTCGACGAGGCGCAGAACACCACGCCCGAGCAGATGAAGATGTTCCTCACCCGCATCGGCTTCAACTCCAAGGCCGTCGTCACCGGCGACATCAGCCAGATCGACCTGCCGTCTGACACCCGCTCCGGGCTGAAGATCGTCCGTGAGATCCTCGCCGACATCGACGGGGTCGCCTTCTCGTGGCTCGAGGCGGGCGACGTGGTCCGCCACCACATCGTGCAGCGCATCGTCGAGGCCTACGAGGCCTGGGACGCCGGTCGCGAGCGGTCAGCCGACGCGCCGGACCAGCCGACGGGGGGCTGAGGTGGCCGTCTTCCTCGCCGATGAGCAGCACCGACACGTCGACACCGACGACCTCGTCGCGCTCGCCCGCCACGTGCTCGAGCAGCAGCGGGTGCCCGACGACATGGAGGTCGCGTTGCTGCTCGTCGACGAGGAGACGATCGCTGCGCTCAACCAGCAGCACCTCGGGCACGACGGCCCGACCGATGTGCTGGCGTTCCCGATCGACCGACCGGGCGAGACGCCGCCCGACACGCCGGCGATCCTCGGCGACGTGGTGCTGTGCCCGGCGATCGCGTTCGCGCAGGCTGGCGACCTCGGTCGTGAGCCCCACGACGAACTGCGGCTGTTGGCGGTCCACGGTCTGCTCCACCTGCTGGGCATGGACCACGCCGAGCCGGCCGAGGAGCGCGCGATGTTCGACCTGACCGATCAGCTGCTGCAGAGCTTCGCGGCGTCGGGCCAGGGGGGATCGTGAGCGCCCAGTCGCAGATCCTGGCAGCGGTCGCGGTCGCGCTGCTGGCGCTCACCGCCTACCTCGCCGCGGTCGAGACCGTCGTCAGCCGCTGCAACGTGGTACGGGCGCTGCGCCTGGTGGAGGATCACGACGACCGGTCCTCCCACGCGCTGTTGTGGCTGACCGAGCACCGCGCCACGGCGCTGGACGCGCTGCTCACCGCCACGGTGGTCGCGCGCGTCGCGCTGGTGACCACGGTCGTCGTCCTCGCCGAGGCGCTCGTCGACGGCGCCGCCGGGCTGCTCGGAGCCGTGGCGCTGCTCGCGGTCGCCAGCCTGGTGCTCGGTGAGGTCGCGCCCCGCACCGTCGCTCTGCGCCACCTCGAGCAGGTCGGCCTGGCGCTGGCGAGGTCCGCGCGCCTGGTCGTACGCCTGCTGAGCCCCGTCGCGCAGATGATCGTTGCCGTCGGTCGTGGGCTGGTGCCCCGGCGACACGAGGTCTCGGGACCGCACGCATCGGACGATGAGCTGCGCGAGCTCGAGGACGATGGGCACGAGCAGGACGAGGAGCTCGAGCCCGAGGAGCGGGCCATGATCCGGTCCATCTTCGAGCTGCCGGACACCCTGGTACGCGAGATCATGCAGCCGCGGCCGGACATGGTGACGGTGGCCGCGGACCAGGGGCTCGCCGAGGTGGTCGCCACGGCGCTGGAGCACGGCTACTCGCGTCTGCCGGTCCATGATCCCCAGGATCCCGACTCCATCGTCGGCGTCGTCTACGCCAAGGACCTGCTGCGGCGGGTAGCGGTGGACCCCGACCACGGTTGGTGGGAGGACCTGGTGCGCCAGGCGACGCTCGTCCCGGAGATCAAGCGCGTCGACGAGCTGCTGCGGGAGCTGCAGGCGGGCCGGGTCCACCTCGCGCTGGTGGTCGACGAGTACGGCGAGCTGGTCGGGCTGGTCACCATCGAGGACATCCTCGAGGAGATCGTCGGTGAGATCGTCGACGAGCACGACCACGAGGAGCCGCTCGTCGAGCCGCTCGAGGGCGATCGGTTGCGGGTCGATGCACGTCTGGGGGTCGACGATCTCAACGAGCTGCTCGGTACCGAGCTGCCCGAGGAGGGCTGGGACACCGTGGGCGGGCTGGTCTTCGCCACGCTCGGGCGCGTGCCGGTCGAGGGCGAGCACGTGGAGTTCGACGGCTCGATCCTCACCGTGGAGAGCGTCCAGGGGCGGCGCGTCGGCAAGGTGCTGGTCGATCCACACGGCGGCTCACAGGATGTGGGCGCGGCGGACGGATCATCATCGAGCGCGGACACCAGCTGACGGCCCCACCGGTGGGGTAGGAGGTCCCATCCACCGGTGACCTGCGGCCGCTCCAAGTATGGTGACGGCGCCATAGCGTGCGGGACGCTCCCCCACCGGTGCATCGAGTCGCGCGCGCCGGTGCCGCGACCGGAGGCAACGATGTCCATGACCGCACCCAGTGACACCTCCACGCGTGAGATCGCGACGATCGACGGCAACGAGGCCGTCGCGCGCGTCGCCTACGCCTGTTCCGAATCCATCGCCATCTACCCGATCACCCCGGCCTCGCCGATGGGGGAGGCCGCCGACGAGTGGGCGGCCGCCGACCGGCCCAACCTCTTCGGCGTGGTGCCGTCGGTGGTGGAGATGCAGTCGGAGGCCGGCGCTGCCGGCGCGCTGCACGGCGCCATCCAGACGGGCTCCTTGGGCACCTCGTTCACCTCGTCGCAGGGGCTGCTGCTGATGCTGCCCAACATGTTCAAGATCGCTGGCGAGCTCACGCCGGCGGTCCTGCACGTGGCCGCTCGCAGCGTGGCGACCCACGCGCTGTCCATCTTCGGTGACCACTCCGATGTGATGGCCGTGCGCACCAGCGGCTGGACCATGCTCGCGTCCGGTTCGCCGCAGGAGGCGCACGATCTCGGCGCCGTCGCCCATGCGGCGACGCTCGCGTCGCGGGTGCCGGTGCTGCACTTCTTCGACGGGTTCCGCACCTCGCATGAGATCAACCGGGTGGAGCTGCTCTCCGACGACGATCTGCGCGAGCTGATCGACGAGGACGACATCCTCGAGCACCGCCAGCGTGGCCTCGACCCCGACCACCCCGTCCTGCGCGGCTCGGCCCAGAACCCCGACGTGTTCTTCCAGGCCCGTGAGGCCGCGAACCCGTTCTACGACGCGGTGCCCGCCGCGGTGCAGCAGGCCATGGACCGGTTGGCCGAGCGCACCGGGCGTCGCTACTCGCTGGTCGAGTACCGCGGCGCCCCCGACGCCGAGCGGGTCGTGGTGCTGATGGGCTCGGGCAGCGGCGCTGCCGGTGAGGTCGTCGACCACCTCGTCGAGCAGGGTGAGAAGGTCGGCATGCTCGTGGTCCGGCTCTACCGGCCGTTCCCGACCGAGGCCTTCCTTGACGCACTGCCCGACACCGTCCGCCGCATCGCGGTGCTCGACCGCACCAAGGAGCCCGGCTCGGTCGGTGAGCCGCTGCTGACCGACGTGCTCTCGGTCCTCGCCGACGCGGCCTCGACCGGCCGGCGGACCCCGCTGCCGGACGTGATCGGTGGGCGCTACGGGCTCTCCAGCAAGGAGTTCACCCCCGCCATGGTGGCTGGCGTCTTCGCTGAGCTCGACCGCGAGGAGCCCAAGCGCCGCTTCACCGTCGGGATCATCGACGACGTCAGCAACACCTCGCTGGAGCCCGACACCTCCTTCGAGCTGCCGCGCGCCGAGACCGACCTCGCCGCGATCTTCCATGGCCTCGGCTCCGACGGCACCGTCGGCGCGACCAAGAACACCGCGAAGATCCTCGCAGAGCGCATGGGGCGTAACGCCCAGGGCTACTTCGTCTACGACTCGAAGAAGTCCGGGGCGACCACGGCCTCGCACCTGCGGGTCTCGACCTCGCCGATCGCCTCGACCTACCTCATCGACCCTGCCGACGTGGTGGCGGTCAACCAGTTCGGGCTGCTCGAGAAGCTCGACGTGCTGCGCGAGATCCGCCCCGGTGGCACGGTGCTGCTCAACGCGCCCTTCCCCTCCGACCAGGTCTGGGACCGGCTGCCGGCCGATGTCCAACAGGTGATCGTCGAGCGTGGGTGCTCCCTCCACGTGGTCGACGCCTACCACATCGCCCGCGAGGCGGGCCTCGGCGGGCGCATCAACACCGTGATGCAGGTCGCCTTCTTCCTGGTGACCGGCGTGATCGACCGTGACGAGGCGCTGGCGGCCATCGAAGAGGCGATCCGGACCACCTACGGCTCACGCGGCGAGCAGGTCGTCGCGCGCAACCTCGATGCGGTCCACCGTGCTGCGGGCGCCATCGAGGAGGTGGCCGTCCCCGATCAGGTCACCGCCACCTGGCAGCGTCCCGAGCCGATCGAGCGGGCGCTGGGGCTGCGCTCGGTCGGTCCCGAGGATGTCCCCGACTTCGTCACTCGCGTCACCGAGCGCCTGCTGGCCGGCGAGGGCGATCTGCTGCCGGTCTCGGCCCTGCCGGTGGACGGCACCTTCCCCACGGGGACCACCCGCTGGGAGAAGCGCTCGCTGGCGCCGGAGATCCCCACCTGGGACCCCGACCTGTGCATCGACTGCGGCAAGTGCGCCATCGTCTGCCCGCACGCCGCGATCCAGATCAAGGTCTTCGAGCAGGACCAGGTCGCCGATGCACCCGAGGACTTCCTGTGCAAGCCGTTCAAGGACCGGGCGCTCTCCGACCACCTGCTGACCGTCCAGGTCGCACCCGACGACTGCACCGGCTGCGGGGTGTGCGTGGAGACCTGCCCCGCGGTCAGCCGCAGCGACGTCGGCCACAAGTCGATCAACATGACGCCGGTCGACGCGCTGCTCGACGGCGAGCAGACGGGGGACGGCGACGGGGAGGTGGCGGTCGCCTCGGCGGGCGACGGTGACGGTCGGTCCGACGCCGGCACGTCGCGCACGGTGCTCGACATCGAGCGCGATCGGTTCCGCTACTTCGAGTCGATCCCCTACCCGGACCGCACCAAGGTCCGTACCGACACCGTCAAGCACAGCCAGACCCTCCAGCCACTGTTCGAGTTCTCCGGAGCGTGCGCTGGCTGCGGTGAGACCCCCTACCTCAAGCTGCTGACCCAGCTGTTCGGCGACCGCTCGGTGGTGGCCAACGCGACCGGGTGCAGCTCGATCTTCGGCGGCAACC
>JBKGZF010000086.1:0-8104 GCA_046545715.1 Nitriliruptoraceae bacterium
GGTACGTCCCAGCGCGTGGAGGGCGCGACCCGTGCCCAGCGCACCAGCCGGAGCCACGACCGCTGCCGGCTACCCTCCCGCCATGTCCGGCCCCTCAACCAGCGTGACCTCGACGCCACCTGCCGAGCCTCGCCCTTGGCGGCTGCTGCGCTGGTTCGCGCTCGCGGCCATCATCGTCAACGTGGTGATCGTGGTCACCGGTGGCGTCGTGCGGGTGACCGGCTCGGGGCTCGGATGCGTCGACTGGCCGACCTGCGACGGCACGCGCATCGCACCGGTGCCCGGTGGCGACCACGCCGGCTGGCAGACCGCCGTCGAGTTCGGCAACCGGCTGCTGACGATCCCCGTGCTCGCCGCGGCCGTGCTGGTCTGGTGGCAGGCTCGACGGACGGGACCGCACACCCCGACCGTGCGCCGTCTCGCGGTCGCACTGCCGCTGGGTGTCGTCGCGCAGGGGCTGCTCGGCGGGGTCACGGTCCTCACGGGACTCTCGCCCTACACCGTTGCCGGCCACTTCCTGCTGTCCATGCTGCTGATCGCGACCGCCGTCGTGCTCCACGAGCGTGTACGGCCCCAGCCCCCGATGCCGGCGCCGTCGCGAGGCGTCCAGCATGCGACGACCGCGGTGCTGCTGGTCGCCGCCGTGGTCCTCGTGCTCGGGACCCTGGTGACCGGCTCCGGCCCCCACGGCGGAGACATCGACGCACCGCGGCTCGGGCTCGACATCCGGCTGATGGCGATCGCGCACGCCGATGCCGTGTGGCTGCTGGTGGGCCTGACCATCGCGACGGCCGTCGTCGCCTGGCGCGCCGGCCCACCTCGGCTGCGCACCGCGGTGCGCTGGCTGGTCATCGCCGAGCTGGCCCAGGGTGGCATCGGCTACCTCCAGTACTGGCTCGGCGTCCCCCCGGAGCTGGTCTCGCTGCACATCCTGGGGGCTGCCGGCGTGTGGCTTGCCACCGTCGCGACCTGGATCCGTGCGCGACCCCGCGCGGTCGAGCCAGGTACCGGTGAAGCGACGGCCGTGCGCAGCACTCAGCCGGCACATCCGTAGGCGCACGTCCTCGCATCGGCTCTCCGCCGGACACGATCGGTCCGTACCATCTCCCAAGAGCGTCCGAGAGGGAGAGTGCGATGGCGGTTCCGGTCAGCACGGTGTTGCAGCGCAAGGGCCACGAGGTCGCCACGATCGTGAGCGATGCCAGCGTCCAGGACGCGCTGCTCAAGCTCGCCGAGCACGGCGTAGGTGCGTTGGTCGTCTCCCCCGACGGACGCAGCATCGAGGGTGTGCTCTCCGAACGCGACATCGTCCGCCGGCTCGCTGCCGCGGGCGCCGCCACCCTCGAGGAACCCGTCGAGGCGCTGATGACCCGCAACATCACCGTCTGCGAACGCTCGACCACCACCGACGAGCTGGTGGTGATGATGACCGAGGGGCGGATCCGCCACGTGCCGGTCGTCGACGACGGCGTGCTCAGCGGGATCGTGTCGATCGGTGACATCGTCAAGTGGCGGATGGAGGAGCTCGCCGAGGATGCCAAGCACCTCGAGTCCTACGTCAGCGGCTCCTACTGAGACCGACCCGCAGGCGAGGTGGTGCCGGCCACGCGGCGGCTCATAGGCTCATGCCCGCCCGAAGAACGATGAGCGGGGTGGTCGGGGCCAGCCGAGCCACAACCGCCGAACGTCGACAGTCGATACGCGGGAGGGCATAGGTGCGAAGCTTCCTGTTCGATCAGCAGAACGCCGAGGTGGAGGGCGACGGGCTCTTCGTCCGCCAGAACTCGAAGATGATGAAGGTCGAGCTGGATCAGGGCGCGGTCCAGGCACTGGCCGGCTCGATGGTCGCCTACCAGGGCGACGTGCAGTTCGAGCACCAGGGCAGCAAGGACCTCGGCAGCTTCATCAAGAAGAAGCTCACCGGCGAGGGCTTGCCGCTGATGCGGATCACGGGCAGCGGGGAGGTGTTCCTCGCCAACGCCGCCGGTGACGTGCACATCATCGATCTCGAGGGTGACGCGGTGTCCATCAACGGCGCGAACATCCTCGCCTACACCGACGGCCTGCAGTCAGACATCCAGCGGGTGCAGGGCGCGGGGATGATCGCAGGTGGGATGTTCAACACCACCCTGTCCGGGCACGGACAGGTCGCCATCGTCACCGACGGCACACCGCTGATCCTCGACACCTCGCAGGCGCCGACGTTCGTAGACCCGGATGCCGCGGTGTGCTGGTCGGCCGGCCTGCAGCCGCAGCTCAAGACCGCCTTCGGCATGAAGATGCTGATCGGCAAGGATTCCGGCGAGGAGGTCCAGCTCGGGTTCCACGGCGCCGGCTTCGTGGTCGTGCAGCCGAGCGAGAACCTGCGATTCGGCGGCCAGGAAGCCGAGCAGGCCGAGTCCAGCGGTGGACTGAGCAACCTGTTCAGCTGAGCCTGACGCCATCCTCTCGAGCCTCGGGGATGCCTGAGCGCAGCCGCACCACCGTCACGACGCTACGGCCGCGGATCCGCGCTCAGGCGTCCTCGGCGAGGTAGGCGACCCCCTCCATCGACGGGTGGATCGAGCAGACGAAGTACCACTGCTCGGGTAGCTCGGTCCAAGCCCACTCGTCGCTGAGGAACGGCTCGCTGGCCCCACCGGGGATCAACGAGCTGGCAAGGAAGGTCTCGCTGCCTGGCGCGGGGTCGTCCTCGTCGCCCTCGAGCTCGGTGAACACCACGTTGTGCTCGGTGCCGTCGGGATCGATGTTGTCGAAGACGAAGGCGACCTGCTCGGTCTCCTGGGAGGGCTCGATCTCCCAGGTGTCGGTCGCCTGGCACTCGCCCTCGTCGTCGTAGAGGCAGAACTCCTGGGCGTTCTCGGCGGCGATCACCGGTGCGTCGTCCGGTACGACCACGTGCGGTTCGACGTTGATCTTGCGGTCGTCATCGTCGACGTCGCCGATCACCCCGGCGGCGATGCCGCCGCCGACCAGCAGGGGCAGCACCGCGGCGAAGACCAGGACCCCACCTCGGGCGCGGCCGAGCCGATCCTGGCTCGAGGCCAGGCTGACCGTGAACAGGATCCCGGCTGCCGCGACCGCCGCGAGCATCAGCGCGCCTGCGTTGGTGTTCCACAGCAGCGCTGCCGCCACCGCACCGATGAACGCCGCCATCGTCAGCAGCACGACGATCGGCAGCACGATCGGCAGGACGATGCGGCTTCTGAAGTCGTTGTTCACGGCGTCCCCCAGCCAGGAAGGGTGTGGTCGTTCGAGGTGTCGGTCAGCGGGCCCAGGTGCGGCTCATAGCACCGGTGCGGAGTCGTACAGGGTCACCAGGGCAGTGATGGCGTAGAGCACGAGAGCGAAGGCGAGTCCGAGCGACATCAGCCGGCGGAAGATCAGCGCGTCGAACTTCAGGTGCATGAACCAGCCGACCACATAGAGGAATTTGGCGATCATCAGCACGATCAGCAGTGGGATCGCGACCGCCCCGAAGTCGAAGAAGTAGGTCGAGACCTCCAGAGCGGTGAGCACCGCCAGCACGATGGCGATGCGCACGTACTGCCGCGGCGTGGGGTGGTCGGCGTGCCCCTCGCCCGCATCGCCGCGCTCGGGCGCATCGGTACTGCTCATGGCTTCCTCCGCAGGTGGACCCGGACGCCGGTCATGTGGTGGACGCGATCTCGGGGATCAGGTAGACGATGGCGAAGATCACGACCCAGATGATGTCGACGAAGTGCCAGTAGAGACCGATCATCTCGGTCTTGACGTCCTGGTTGGGCTTGACCTTGCCGGTGAGGGTGAGCGCGAACAGGCTCAGCAGCAGCAGCACCCCCACGAAGACGTGGATGCCGTGGAAGCCGGTCAGGACGTAGAACGAGGAGGCGAACGGCGAATCGGTGAGGATCAGGCCCTCGCGGACGAAGACGTTGAACTCGTAGACCTGACCGCCGAGGAAGACCATCCCCTGCCCGGCGGTCGCCAGGATCCACAACCGCATCCGACGCATATCGCCGCGCGTATGCGCATGGTGGGCAAGCACCATCGTCAGCGAGCTCATCAGCAGCACGAAGGAGCTGATCGAGGTGAAGGGGATGTCGAAGATCTCGACCCCCGGCCCCGTGGCCGTCTCGTCGAGGTAGAGCAGATAGGTCGACATGAACGCGCCGAAGAAGAGGAACTCCGACCCGAGGAACGTCCACATCCCGAGCTTGCGATGGTCGACGCCCATCGTCGTCGCTTCGGCGCCTGTCGCCACCTGCCTGCCTTCCTTCGTCACGTCGGGCCACCGATCGGTGGTGGGCCCCTCTGCCGCGAGCGTGCTCAGCGTGAGCGCCGCTGTACCGTGGTCATCAGTGTGCCGCTGCCCCTGCCTGGGCTGGTAGCTGGGCATCCTGCGGCTCGTCGTCATCGCCCTCGGTCACCGGCTCGATGATCCAGCCGTACAACCCGACCACCATCCACAGCACGCCGATGCCGATCAGCCAGAAGTTGAGGTAGACCAGCCCGTAGCCCACCGGGAACACGCCAAGGGTCTGCACCAGCGGCCAGTAGGAGGGGTCGGGCATGTGGATGTGCTTGTCGGCCTCACCGTGCTGGTCGTGCTCCTCCGACGCACCAGCCGGCACCGGTACGGCCTTGCCGGACTCGTCCTCGGCGTACTTGCGGTGCCAGAACTCATCGCGGTGGGTGACGGTCGGCACCACGTCGAAGTTGTAGTGCGGCGTGGGCGACGGCGTGAGCCACTCGAGGGTGCGGGCATCCCACGGGTCGTCGCCGGCGGCCTGACCTGAGCGGATGCTCTTGATCAGGTTGTAGAGGAAGACCAGCGCCGAGACCGTCAGCACGATCACGCCGAGGCTCGAGAGCAGGTTGTAGATCTCGACGGTGCCGCCGAGCTCGCCCGGCAGGACGGCGGTGCGGCGCGGCTGGCCGAGCAGCCCCGACATGTGCATCGGCCCGAAGGTCAGGTTGAAGCCGACCAGCCACGACCAGAAGTGCCACTTGCCGAGCTTCTCGCTCATCATCCTGCCGGTGACCTTGGGGAACCAGTAGTAGATCCCCGCGATCAGGCCGAACAACGCGCCACCGAACAGCACGTAGTGGAAGTGGGCCACCACGTAGTAGGTGTCGTGCTGCTGGGCGTTGTGGGGGACGATCGCGTGGGTGACCCCCGACAGTCCACCGATCGTGAACATCGAGATGAACCCGATCGAGAACAGCATGGGCGTGTGGAAGCGCAGCTTGCCGCCCCACATCGTGAAGACCCAGTTGAAGATCTTGATGCCGGTCGGCACCGCGATGAACATCGTGGTCAGGGCGAAGGCCGAGCGGGCCACCGGGCCGATCGCCGAGGTGAACATGTGGTGGGCCCACACCCCGAAGCCGATGAAGCCGATCGCCGCGCCGGCGAAGACCACCGCCGCGTAGCCGAACAGCGGCTTGCGCGAGCCGACGGGGAGGATCTCGGAGACGATCCCCATTGCCGGCAGGATCATGATGTAGACCTCGGGATGGCCGAACAGCCAGAACAGGTGCTGCCAGAGCACCGGGTCACCGCCGGTGCCGGGCTCGAAGAACTGCGCGCCCACGACCGCATCGGCGTTGAGCATGAACAGCGCGACCGCGATGATCGGCAGCGCGAACAGCATCAGGAAGTTGGTGACCAGCGACATCCACACGAACACCGGCATGCGCATGAAGGTCATGCCCGGCGCCCGCATGTTGAGGATCGTGACGATGAAGTTCACCGCCGCGGCCAGCGAGCTGACCCCGAGGATGTTGATGCCCACGGCGTAGAACGCCATGTTGGACACCGAGTTGGCGGCCAGCGGTGCGTAGCCGACCCACCCGCCGTTGGGCGCGCCGCCCAGGAAGAACGAGCTGTAGAGGAAGATCCCACCGAAGAGGTAGACCCAGTAGCTGAAGGCGTTGAGCCGCGGGAAGGCGACGTCCCGCGCCCCGATCATCAAGGGCACCAGGTAGTTGAAGAACGCGGCCGAGAGCGGCATCACCACCAGGAACACCATGGTGATGCCGTGCATCGTGAACACCTGGTTGTAGATCTCGGCGGTGACCAGGTCCTGCTCGGCCTGCGCGAGCTGGGTACGGATGATCCCCGACTCGGTCCCGCCCAGGAAGAAGAACACCAGGACCGTGAAGAAGTACATGATCCCGATCTTCTTGTGATCGGTGGTGGTCAGCCAGGCAGACAGCCCGGACTCGCCCTTGGGGCGGCCCTTGAACCTGTTGGTCTCCACCGTGCTGGTCGCCATCGCGGTGTCTCCTCGTGCTGCCGGGGCAGCTGACAGCTCGTCGTCGCCTCGTGCGGCCTAGGCGTCCGGGTCGAGGGTGAGCAGGTACGCCACCAAGGCGTCGAGCTCGTCCTCGGAGAGGTCAAGATCAGGCATGCCGATGCCGTTCGCCTCGTTCTGCATCGGCTTCAACGCGTTCGGGTCGTCGAGCCAGTCGCGCAGCGTCTCCTCGTCCAGGTCGTGGATCGCGCCGGCGAACTCCTCACGGCTGAACAGGTGGGTGAGATCCGGCCCCTGCCCGGGGGAGCGGTCACCGTCGCCCTCCCAGACCTGGTGACAGGAGGCGCACGCCTGGCGTCCGTCCAGTTCGTTGAACAGCGCCCGTCCGTCCGCGGCGAGGGTGCCGTCCTCGGGGACCTCGGCGGGCTGGGTCTGCTGCTCGACCCAGGTGTCGAACTCGCCCTGCTCCAGCGCCTCGACCCGGATGCGCATGTTGGCGTGCGAGAGGCCGCAGTACTCGGCGCACTGCCCGATGTAGCGGTCGGGCTCGTCCGCCTGGATGTTGAGGTAGGTGGTCTGGCCCGGCACCAGGTCCTGCTTGCCGGCGAGCCTCGGCACCCAGAAGGAGTGCACCACGCCCCGATCGGCGGACCGCGCCTGGTCTGCGGCGGTCATCTCCAGGCGGACGTCGGTGTCGGTGGGGATCACCAGCTCGTTGGCGGTGTAGATGTCGTGGTCCGGGTAGTAGTACTCGAACCACCAGCGGTGCCCGATCACCTCCACCGTCAGCGCGTCGTCTGGCTCCTCGAGCTGCTCGAAGATGCCCTGCACCGTCGGCACGGCGATCACCGCGAGGATCACGGCCGGGATCACCGTCCAGACGATCTCCAGGCGGGTGTTGCCGTGGGTCTGGACCGGCAGCGAGCCGTCGTCGTCCTTGCGCGTGCGGTAGCGGATCACCGAGCCGATGATCAACCCCTGCACGAGCACGAACACCACGGCGGCGATGATCGCCACCGGGATGATCAGGTCATGCGACGACTGGGCGAAGCGGCCGGCGGGGTCCATCGCGCTCTGGTCGCCGGCGCAGGCGCTGAGGCCGAGCGAGCCGAGCAGCAGGATCGAGGTGGTCGTCCGGGTCAGCCGGCGCCCGGCACGCTGCGGCCGTCGGTTGTCGCGCACGTGGCGTCTCCTCATGGGCCTGGCGGGCCGCCCTCGGCCCTGGATCGGCTCGCGGGCGGTCGCGCGGGAGGTCGTTCGCGTCGGACGGGCTCACCCGGTGGCGTCGGCCGAGGGTGGCTGCGCTAGCCGTCGGGAAGCGGTCCCACCACGAACCGGCAACTCACGCTGGTGACCTACGCGGGTTCGATACGGGTCCAAGGTCCCTAGCCGGCGTCCACCGGCTGCGCGGAGGGTAGCTGTTCGGCCCTGGCGGTTCAGAATCGAAGGTCCGGACCGATCCCGCCCGCGGGTTCAGGGCTCCCACCGGAAGGTGCGCGAGGCGAGCACCCCCGCGGCCACGGCCCAGCCCGCGGTGACCGCCAGCGGCGACCACGCGCAGCTGCCGCCCTCCAGCGCGACGCGCAGCGCCTGCGCCAGCGCTCCCAGCGGCAGCGCTCGCCCCAGCACCGCCAGAGCGTCGGGCAGCGCCGCGGTGTCGAAGGTCACCCCGCTGATCAGCAGCAGCACCAGGAAGATCGCGTTGGTCAGCGCCAGCGTCGCCTCGGCCCGCAGGGCACCGGCGAACAGCAGCCCCAGCGAGGTGAACGCCACGGCCCCGACCAGCACCGCCAGCGGCGCGGCCACGGCGCCACCGGCCGGCTGCCAGCCGAGCAGCCCGGCGGCCAGGGCCACCACCAGCGCGG
>JBKGZF010000087.1:0-8013 GCA_046545715.1 Nitriliruptoraceae bacterium
GTGGCTGGGGGGCAGGGGGTCGAACCCTGGACTCCGGCTCCAAAGGCCGGCGTGTTGCCGCTACACCACCCCCCACCAGCCGCACGGGCGCACCGCGCGGCCGCGGCCGGAGGGTAGTGGCTGACCGGGACGTACCCGATCGGCCGGGCGCCACCCCCTTGCGTGGTCGCGGCTAGCCGCAGCTGAGCTCGGGACCGCCCGCGGGTGAGAGCACCACCTCGACGCGGTCGAAGTGGTCGCCGACTCGCGCTGCGATCTCCGCGGCCTCCTGCGCGGACCCGGCGAGCCCTACGACCGTCGGGCCAGACCCGCTGACCATCGCGCCGAGCGCGCCGGCGTCCAGCATGGCCTTGCGGGCGGCGGCGAGCTCCGGTCGCAGGTGCACCGCGGCGACCTCCAGGTCGTTGTGCAGCGCGGCGCCGAGGGCCTCGGCGTCACCGGTGCGCAGGGCTTGGAGGACCGCGTCGGGCTCGGGGCCGTCACAGGAGCCCACCTCGTCGAAGGCGCGGTAGACCTCGGGGGTAGCCAACGGCTCGCCGCTGACGCCGACGACCCAGTGGAAGGTCCCGCGCGTGAGCACCTGGGCGGTCGCCGTGCCGATGCCCGTGGCCAGCGCCGTCCCGCCGGAGACGCAGAAGGGCACATCGGCACCGAGCTCCGCGCCGAGCTCGCGCAGGGCCTGTTGATCGAGGTCGGCCTCCCACAGGCGGTTGAGGGCGATCAGCAGGGCCGCAGCGTCCGCCGAGCCACCGGCGAGCCCGGCGGCGACCGGGATCCGCTTGCGCAGGTGCACGCGCGTGACCGGTACGTCCTCATGGTGCTCGCGATCGGCACCGCCCATCCCGACCTCGCCCATCAGCCGACGTGCCGCCTGGACGGCGAGGTTGCGCTCATCCGAGGGGACATCGTCTCGGGCGTCGTGGGTGAAGATGAGCTCCATGAATCGCCGGGCGGCGGGATGTGCTGACGCACCGGAGCGCTCGAGCTCGGCGACGAGCGTGTCGTGGATCGACACGGTCTGCAGGACCGTGACCAGCTCGTGGTAGCCGTCATCACGCCGCCCACGTACCGCGAGGAACAGGTTCAGCTTCGCGGGGACCCGGACCTTGACGTGGGAAGGGACGGTGGTCACCGACTCCACCTCCCCCCGGTTCGCCCACCATAGGCGCGGACGCGGTCGCTGCTCCCTGGCCTTAGACCCGCCGAGCGCGGCTCATGACACACCATCGTAGGGGCCCGCCGGGAGGGCTTCGTGCAGCCGCAGGACGTCCTCGACCGTGAGGGTCTCAGCACGGGCCCCGAGATCGATGCCGGCCCGCTGCGCCGCAGCCGCTAGCTCCGGTCGACCCACGACCGTCGAGAGGGTGTTGCGCAGGGTCTTGCGCCGCGCGGCGAAGGCGGCATCCACCAGCCGGTTGAGTCGCTGCAGACGCTCACCCACCGGCGCGTCCTCACGTCGCGTGATCCTCACCATCACGCTGTCGACCCGGGGAGCGGGGTAGAACACGGTGCGCGGGATGGCCAGTGCCACCTCGACCCGCGCGATCAGCGCCAGCTTGACCGAGACGGCGCCGTACGACCCGTCACCGACCCCTGCAGCCCACCGCTCGCCCACCTCGCGCTGCACCATCACCAGCAGGTCGGTGACCGCGGGGCAGGCGAGCGCATGGAACAGCAACGGGGTCGCCGTGCGGTAGGGCAGGTTCGCTACCACGCGCGCGCTACCCGTCCCGATCAGCTGGGCGAGGTCGGTGCGCAGCGCGTCGGCGTGGACCACCTCGACATGGTCGAGGTGACCGACCGTCTCCTCCAGTGCACGGACCAGCCCCGCGTCGATCTCGACCGCGATGACCCGTCCGGCGGCGTCCGCCAACCCCAGGGTCAACGAGCCGAGACCCGGGCCGATCTCCAGAACCTGATCGTCGGGATCGAGCCCGGCTGCTGCGACGATCCGACGCACGGTGTTGGGATCTATCAGGAAGTTCTGCCCGGCGGTGCGCCGTGGCGCCAGACCATGCTCGTGCAGCAGCCGGGAGACATCACGGGGTGTGAGCAGGTCGATGGTCGTCTCGCTCGGCGACTGGGCGGCGACAAGCGCGTCGAGCTCGCGCACGGGCCTCGTGGCCTCGCTGCCGCTCAGCGTAGGCCCGAGCACAGCGGGGACGATCGCTGCGACCTCAGGCCGGGTCACCGAGCTGGACGGTCGTGAGGCCGAACGCGGCGGCCGTGTTGCGGACGACGGCCTGCGCGAGCGCTGCTTCATCGCGCTGCTGCAGCTCGGCGAGCGCTCGGAGGGTGAGCCCCACGTAGGACGGGTCGTTGGGCTGGCCGCGGTAGGGATGGGGCGTGAGGAACGGCGAGTCGGTCTCGGTCAGCAACAGCTCGAGCGGGATCGTCGCGGCGACCTCCCGTAGCTCACCGGCGTTCTGGAAGGTCACGTTGCCGGCGAACGAGATGTAGTAGCCGGCGTCGATGCAGCGCTGAGCGACGCCGTGATCGCCGGAGAAGCAGTGCATCACCACCCGCGCCGGCGGCCCCTCGTCCTCGAGGATCGACAGCGTGTCCAGCCACGCCTCGCGGCAGTGCACCACCAGGGTGCGGTCGAGCTGCTTGGCCAGGCGGATGTGGGCCCGGAAGCTCGACTCCTGCTGCGCTGGGGTGGTGTGGTCGCGGTAGTAGTCGAGGCCCGTCTCTCCGATGGCGACACAGGCGGGGTCACGCGCGAGCTGCTCGATCACCTCGAGCACACGTGGGGTGGCCTCCATCGCGTCGTTGGGATGGATGCCGACCGCGGCGTGCACCCCGTCGAAGCGGGACGCCGTCGCCAGAGCCTGCGTGGAGGAGGCCATGTCGGTCCCGACCGTGACCATGGTCGTCACACCGGCCGCACGTGCCCGCTCCACCTGCTCCGCGGCGCTGAGCTGCTCGTGATGGTCGAGGTGGCAGTGCGTGTCGACGTAGGTCACGGAGCTTGACACCCCTTCGGATCGCGGCTGCGGACGGGGGCGGTCGAGGTCACACGGCTTGTGCGTGCATGGTCCCCCGTCGCCCGGTTCCCGCCCGGACGGTGGCGCGCACGAGGCCTGGTACGACAGGTCGGCTACTACAGCTCGGCGCGCGGACGGCCCGCCACGGAGGCGGGCCGATGGAGGGGAGCTTACCAGCCCGCTGACGACCCCGACCCTGGGCGGTGTCACCACACCGGGGTACGGTCGCGGCCGAGCACCATCGCAAGCTGGCAGGCCCGGCCGGGACACCGGCCGGCACGACCGGGGCGACCCCCGGCCCGGGCAGGAGGGGACGGCCATGGCCGCAGCGACGACGTCGACCGGGATCCGCCGCAAGGTCGACGACCTCGGGCGGATCGTGATCCCCGCGGGGATGCGCCACTCGCTCAACATCCGCGAAGGCGACACCCTCGAGGTCGCGATCGAGGACGAGCGGATCGTGCTGGCCCGCCCACGTGAGCTGTGCGTGTTCTGTGGCCGCGGCGACGGCGAGCTCCTGCGCTTCCGCAACCGCCTGCTCTGCGAAGCGTGTGTGACCGCGGTGCGGGACCTGCCTGTGGCAGCGACCTCAGCTGCCACACCGGCTGCCGGCCTGAGCCCCGAACCGCCCATCCCCGACCCTGGTCCGGGGCCACTTCCCCCCGACCCGCACCCCCCACAGCCGGCACCGGACCCGGTTCCTCCCGGGCCCGGTCCCGACCCTTCGCCCACACCCGAGCCGGACCCCGGCCCTTCACCCCAGCCCGGTCCCACACCACAACCAGGCCCGGCACCCCAGCCCGAACCACAGCCAGCCCCGACGCAGACGGGACCTGCACCGGTGCCTGCGGGTCAACGCTCCGCGTCCACGACCGACTGGTAGACCCGACGCTTGGGCGTCCCGGTCACCTCGGCGACGGCCCGGATCGCATCGCGGTGGGTGGCCCCTGACGCCACGCGCGCGGCCACCTGCGCTGCGAGCTCGGCATCGGAGAGCGCTGCCGGCTCCGACCGCTGTGCTCCGGCCACCACCAGCGTGATCTCGCCCCGTAGGCCGGTCCGCGCCCGCTCGGCGAGCTGCTCGAGGTCGCCGTGCACCACCTCTTCGTGCAACTTGGTCAACTCCCGGCACAGGACAGCGGGACGGTCGGGGCCGCAGGTCGACGCCAGATCGTCGAGATCGGCGGCCGCGCGGTGGGGGGTGATGAACAGCACGACGGTCCGCGCCTCCCCGGCGATCTCCGCCAGCCGTTCGCGACGATCGCGACCCTTGCGCGGTAGGAACCCCTCGAAGGCAACGCGCTCGGTGGGCAGCCCGGAGGCGACCAGCGCCGCGAGTGCGGCCGAGGGGCCGGGCACCGGCTCGATGCGGATGCCGGCCTCGACGCAGGCCGCCAGGAGTCGGGCACCCGGATCCGACACCGCCGGGGTCCCGGCGTCGGAGACCAGTGCTATCCGTGCGCCCGCGCGCAGCCGTGTGATCACCTCGTCGATCGAGGCCCGCTCGTTGTGGCCGTGCAAGGAGCGCTGTGGGACCTCGCTGCCGATGTGCGCGAGCAGCCGGCCCGTCCGTCGGGTGTCCTCGGCGAGGACCAGATCGGCCTCGCGCAGGGTGGCTGCGGCGCGGGGTGAGAGGTCGTCGAGGTTGCCGATCGGGGTCGCGACCACCGCCAAGGTGCCGCTCATCGTCTGCCTCCAGTACCTGACCGTGGCGGTGGCCAACGTGCTCGTGGCGACGGGGGCCATCGGCCCCGATCGTCGTCTGCGTCCCTGCCTGAAGGTACGCGCTGCGCCGGGCGGAGCCGGCCACCGGGTCGGGAGGTGCAGCCGACCTCGCCGTGTGATAGGCAACACCGGGGTTGACCGACGCCGGAAGCGACGGCGGATCCGAATCGGGGGCGGGACGCCGTGGCCAGGGAGCCACGATGCGACGCGTTCTCACCTGGGCCGGGATCCTGATCACGGCCGCAGCCGGCGCTCTTGCACTTGCCGGCTGGTACCTCAGTGACGAGCTGCTGCGCACGGGTCCCCAGGACGGCCCCGAGGCGGAGGTACCGCTCGCCGAGGTCGACCCGGATCGCGGCCTGGTCCGCCTGGCCGCTGACGCCGGCGAGCTGACCGAGCTGCGGACGGTCGGTCTGGTCACCGACGGTGCCCTGCTGCTGCTGCACGGACCACCTCAGGACGATCCGGCCGACGACACCACCGAGCGACGGGCCGACCTGCTCGACGGTTCCTGGCCGGAGGCTGGCGAGCTGGCCCACCTCGCCGTCGACACCTTCGCCGGCTCCCCTGACGCGACCCTCGGCATCCCGCTGGAGACCGTCGGCGTGCCCAGCGAGCTCGGCGATCTCCCCGCCTGGCGGGTGGTGCCCCCCGGGGCTGCCAGCGAGGACACCTGGACGGTGATCGTCAACGGCACCGGATCGACCCGAGCGGAGGGCAACCGGCTACTGCCCACCCTGCGGCGGCTGCGGCTGCCGTCACTGTCGATCTCGCTGCGCAACTCACCAGACGCCCCCGCGACCCCCGACGGACTCAACCGGTTCGGCACCACCGAGTGGCGCGACCTGCAGGCAGCGCTCGACCACCTCGAAGAGGTCGAGGACGCCCGACGCTTCGTGCTGGTCGGCCTCGGTCAGGGAGCCGCCAGCGCGCTGGAGTTCCTGCGCCGATCCGATGACGCGGACGCGGTCGATGCCGCGGTGCTGATCTCACCATTGGTCTCGCTCGACGCGGTCTGGGCGAACCAGATCCGCGATCGCGGTCTCCCCGAGCCGATGGTCGCTCCCCTGCTCGAGACGACGCGCCGGATCAGCCAGCTGCGTGCCGAACTGCCGCGTGACGCCGCCGAGCACCTCCAGGACCTCGACGAGCTGCCGGCGGAGCTGCCGATGCTGGTCACCCACGGCGAGGCCGACGCTGTCTTCCCGGTCGAGCCGACACGCGAGCTCGCCGAGGGTCTCGGTGAACAGGTCGCCTACGAGGAGTACCGCTCGGTGGGCCACCTCCAGGAGTGGAACGCCGACCCGGAGCGCTTCGAGGAGGATCTCTACACCTTCCTCGATCGGGTCGTGCGCTAGACCCACCGCGTCGAGCCCGCTGGGTCCCTAGTGCCGCGAGCAGTGATGCCCGTCGGAAGATGGCACTCGGCCCTGGTGGCTCGGGACCTATGACCCCACCACGACCCTATTGGTAACCGCCAGACTAAGTGTTACCTCGAGCCGGAACCTCGAACCCGGGAGCCCCTCGTGGACAGGACCTCGATCCCGCGTCGACGTCTGCTCACGGCCGTGGCGAGCCTGCCGGTCGTGGGCGCGGTCGCCGTCACCGTGGCACGGCTCGGTGCCCACACGGCCATGATCCGTCCAGCCGCACGTGGCGACTCGGCCCACCGCTGCGCGCAGTGCGGCGGCCGCGACCACACGATGCTGTCGGGCGACTGCCCAGCGGCACCGGCGGTGCTGTGAGATGGCCACCGACCCGCCACCTCCCGGCACCTTGCACGACGGGGACGTGACCGACCCCACCCGGCGGAGGCTGCTGACAGCGCTGGGCGCGGGAGCGGGCGTCGCCGCGGTCAGCGGCGCCACCGTCGTCTCACGCGCCGAGCCTGCGGCAGCCGACACCGATGGGCAACCGCTCGGTGTCGACCGGGTCGTGCGCACGACCTGCTCGCCCAACTGCACCGGGTCCTGCGGCCAGCTGGCGTTCGTGCGCGACGATCGGATCGTCAAGATCCAGCAGGCCGCTGACTTCCCCGATGCGGTCTACAACCCGCGCGGTTGCATGAAGGGGCTGTCCTACCACCACAACGTCCACGGTGAGGACCGGATCAACACGCCGCTGATCCGCACCGGTGAGCGGGGCTCGGGCGAGTTCCGTGAGGCCGACTGGGACGAGGTGCTCGACCGCATCGCGGGGGAGCTCGGCCGGATCGGTGACACCTACGGCTACGAGTCGATCCACGTCTTCGGCCAGGTGCCGGGCTCCGGCTACGTGCACAAGGGCGCCAACTACCGCGCCTGCGCGACGCTCGGGATGAGCCACGGCACCAGCTTCGACTTCAACGGCGACCTGCCGATGGGGATGCCGATCACCTTCGGGGTGCAGAACGCCGAGCACGAGACGAAGGACTGGGCCAACAGCCGCTTCCTGCTGCTCGTGGGGTCGAACCCGCTCGACACCCGCATCCCCGACGCCCATTTCCTCTTCGACGCCGCCGAGCGCGGAGCCCGGCTGGTGGTGGTCGATCCGACCTTCTCCGCGACCGCGGCGAAGGCCGACAGCTGGCTGCAGATCACTCCGGGAACGGATGCGGCACTGGCGCTCGCGATGGTCAACGTCGTCTTGGAGGAGGATCTCGGCGACCTGGACTTCGTCAGGACCTACACCGACGGTGCCCTCCTGGTGCGCAAGGACACCGGCAAGCGGTTGCGCGCCGACGAGCTCACCGAGGTCGACGACCGTGGGCAGACAGACCTGCGTGCCGAGTTCGACGAGGTCTACGTCGTCTGGGACGAGGTAGCCGACCGACCGGTGGCGCTGGGAACCGGGCGGCTGGGCATGCCTGAGGGCGTCGACGCCGCCTTGGCGGGCGAGTTCACCGTGACGCTCACCGACGGTCGCACGATCGAAGTCGTGCCCGCCTGGTCCGAGGTCACCGACGAGGTCGCGCGATGGACCCCGGAGCGTGCGGCCGAGGTCACCGGTGTCCCCGCCGACCTGATCGCCCGGGCCGCCCGCGCCTACGCGACCGAGTCACCTGCCGCCATCCTGATGGGAGCAGGCTCCAACCACTGGTTCCACGGCGACCAGGTCGGTCGTGCCTACGCGCTACTGGCGACCGTGACCGGGAACATCGGCCGCTCCGGTGGTGGCTACAGCGTCTACGTGGGCCAGTACAAGGTGCGACTCGACACCACACCGTGGTGGTTCGCCGGGGAGAACAAGGCACCGATCGTCCCGTCAATCTACTTCCTGCGCGGGCGCACCGAGACGATGCATCCCGACATCCCCTACCCCG
>JBKGZF010000088.1:0-7934 GCA_046545715.1 Nitriliruptoraceae bacterium
CCTCGACGCCGTCGGCTACGCCATCAAGACGCCGGGCACCAGCTCGTTCATGACCGAGGACACCTTCGCGTTCATCGACGACCTGGTCGCCCGGGCGCACGCCCGAGGGATCGAGACCCTCGTCGAGGTGCACAGCTACTGGCGGCGCCAGCTCGAGATCGCCGAGCGCGTCGACTACGTCTACGACTTCGCGCTGCCACCGCTGGTCCTCCACGCCCTCTACACCCACGATCCCAAGCGGCTCCACCGGTGGCTGGAGATCCGTCCGCACAACGCCGTCACCGTGCTCGACACTCACGACGGGATCGGCGTGATCGACGTCGGGCCCGACACCTCGCAGGTGCATCACCTCGGCCTGCTCGACGAGGCCGAGATCGACGAGCTGGTCGAGGGCATCCACGAGGCCAGTCACGGCACCTCTCGCCTGGCGACGGGTGCCGCCGCATCCAACGTCGACCTCTACCAGGTCAACTGCACCTTCTTCGATGCGGTGGGCGCGGACCCGGAGGCCTACCTGCTCGCGCGGCTCGTGCAGATGTGGGTGCCGGGCGTCCCGCAGGTGTACTACGTGGGCCTGCTGGCGGGTCACAACGACGTGGAGCTGCTGCACGCCACCGGCGTTGGGCGCGACATCAACCGCGCCCGCTACTCCCCCGAGGAGGTAGCGCAGGCGCTCGCCCGACCCGTCGTCTCCCGGCTCGTGGCGCTGCTACAGCTGCGCAACGCCCATCCCGCCTTCCAGGGCGAGTGGAGGCTGCTCGACGCCTCGGCAGGCGGGCCGCACGCTCTGGCGATGCGCTTCGAGGCCGACGGCGAGGTGGCCGAACTGTGGGTCGACCTGGCCTCGCGGGCCTACCAGCTCACCCTCACGATCGATGGTGAGCTGCGCACGATCACCGACCTGGCCGAGCTACCACCCGAGGTGCTCGCGCCCGCAGCCGGCTGAACGGGCCGCGACCCGTTCAGTGCGCAGCCTCGCCCGACGGAGGCGAGCCATCATCGCCGGATCGACGGCTCGCCCGTGCCTCACGAGTGAGGCGACGGGGATCGCCCAGCGGGGTCCACGGTGACGCGTCGTTCGCGCCCCGTCGGGCCCGGGTGAGGCGGCCCCAGGTCAGGGGGTCGACCTTCGGGCTGGTATCCACCGGCGGCAGTCCACGCGCGCGTCGCCAGCGCTCACGCGCCCGGAAGACGACGTAGATCACCGCGACCTGGACGGCGAGCGCGGCCAGGAGCACCAGGGCGTAGGACAGCGTCTCAGCCACCGCCTTGGCCGTCCTGCCTGGCAACGGTGGACAGGTGGCCCGCTTCCTCGGGTTCGCCCGGTGATCGCTCGGCCTCAGCCGCGGCACGGGCGTGCTTGACCCGACGGCGCTCGATGGCGATCTGGCGCCGCTGGTCGGCCGCGCGCCGGGCCTCGGCCTCGGCCTCCTCGACCGACGGAGCGCTGCCTCCCAGGTGGGCGGGCAGCCACCAGGCATCCTCGCCTCCCGCTGGACGTTGCGGGTAGGCACGCTGCGCCTGGTCCACCAGGGCGCGGATCCGCTCCATCAGCCGAGCGTGCAACCCGGCCGCACGCTCGCCGGGCGCCGCCTGCAACGGCGGCCCGAAGGTGACGCTGATCGCGGTGCGTGGCGCGAGCCGCAACGAGCCGGAGCGCGCGTGGAGGCGCTGGCTGCCCCACACGGCACCGGGCACCAGCGGCGCGCCCGCCTCCAAGGCCATCTGCGCGGCTCCCGAGCGGCCGGCCAGCGGCACGAAGGAGCGTGAGATCGTGCCCTCGGGGAACATCCCGACCACGTCGCCGCCACGGAGCGCCGCTGCCGCCTCACGCAGCGCCGCCTGCGTGTCGCCGCCACGGTCGACGCGGATGTGTCCCATCGCGCGCATCAATGGACCGATCACGCGGTGATCGAATACCTCCCGCTTGGCCACGAAGCGCACCCTGCGCCGCTGTCGTCGCGCCGCGTAGCCGACGAAGACGAAGTCGAGGTGCCCCACGTGGTTGGTAGCGATCACCGCCGGGCCGCTGGCCGGCAGGTGCTCGGCGCCGCGGACCTGGACGTCCCATCGGGCCAGCGCGAACGCCGTCATGCTGGTGGCCGTCGCGGTGGCGTAGACCGGGTTCAAGGCTGCCTCCTCGGCGCCCGGAGGGTACTGCAGGGACCGGTCGCTACGCGGGCCGCCTAGCGCTCCACCCGCACCGTCCAGCCGTGACGGTCCGCGGCCTCGCCGCGCTGGATCGCGACCAGCGCGTCACGCAACCGGGTGGTGACCGGTCCGACCCGGCCCTGCGAGAGGGTGACCGTCTCGCCGTCGATGATCAGCCGGCCGACACCGGCGAGCACCGCGGCGGTCCCGCTCAACGCCGCCTCGCCGCGCCAGCCTCGCAGCTCCTCCACCTCGATCGCGCGCTCTTCGATCGTGAAGCCCAGGTCAGCGGCGAGGGTGAGCACCGAGTCGCGCGTGACGCCGTGGAGGAACGAGCCGTCCAGCGCCCGGGTGACGACCCGGTCCTCGTCGAACAGCAGGAAGTTGGCGGCGCCGGTCTCCTGGACCTGACCGTCCGGAGCGAAGAGCACCTGATCCGCGGCATGGCGGCCCCGGGCCTCCAGGGTCGGGCCCAACGCCAACGCGTAGTTGGCCGCAGCCTTGGCCTCACCGAACTGCGGGGTCGTCCGCGGCCGCTCGGTCTCGACGAGGAGGGTCAGGGCCCGACCGCCGCCGGAGAAGTAGTCACCGACGGGTGAGGCCAGCACCACCAGCATCGCATCCCGGGACGGCGAGGCCGCAGCGCCGATGTTGGGCTCGGTGCCGAGCAGCAGCGGCCGCAGGTAGAGCGCACCCGGCGCGGACGGGATGACCTCCAGGTTGCCAGCCACCGCCTCGGTGACCATCGCATCGACCAGGTCCGCTGGTGGCGGCGGCAGGTGCAACAGCTGCGCGGTGCGACGCAGCCGCTCGACGTTGCGCCGGTGACGGAACAGCCGCACGACCCCATCGACGCCGCGGTGGGCCTTGAGCCCCTCGAACCCGGCGCTGCCGTAGTGCAGCGCGTGTGCGAACGGATGGATCCGCAGCTCGTCGACGGGCTGCGGCTCGGCCGGCCCCCACCCCCCGTCCTTGCAGTGCGCGACGACCATCACCGGGGCGGGGACGGTGCCGAACGGCGGCAACGTGTCGGTCGCTGGCTGCGTCGTCACGGCGCTACCTCCCCGGGCCACCGCCTCTCGACGGGCCGTCCCACGGCGGGCAGCCCCACGACGGACCGGCCGGGCACGCTAGCCGTCGTCGCGACCCACCGCACCGGCGCGCCGACCAGCCACCTCCCGCGCCCGCCGCCAGCTCATCCTCGCTGAGGTGACCTGGAATCAGCGCCTGACGGGATCGGTGGTCCGTCGCACCTCGAGCTGCTGCGGGCCGACACGGCAGCGCAGGAGGACCGTCAGCACCACCCCGAGGGCTGCACCGGCCGCGTTGGCGAGCACATCGGCGGTGTTGGCGACGCGGCCCGACGGCACCGCGTACTGGAACAGCTCGATGCCGGCGGAGAAGGCGACGCACGCGAGCCAGATCAGCACGACCGAGCGGCGCCACCACACCGCGGCGGCCAGCGCGCCGACCGGCACGAACAGCAGCAGGTTGTCGAGGATCGGCCCCCAGGCGATCGTGGACCACCCCCACGCCCCCTCGAGTGGGTCGAGGTAGAGCTCCGGCACGGCGAGCCCGCGTGGCAGCCCTCCGAACAGCGTCAGGCTGAGCACCCCGCCGACCACCACCGCGAAGGCGATCAGCGCGATCGCCATCGCGGTCGTAGGTGCCCCCCGCCGCCGGGTCGTACCGATGACGAGCAGGACCGCCCCCAGCACAAGGAACACCAGGACGGTGAAGCCGCCTCGTCCGAGTGCGTCCTGAACCGCGGGGATCGTGGGCAGTTCGACCAGCCTCCGTGCGACGAGCCGGCACCGTACCCCTGGCCCTCCCGGCAGGCCCCGGCCCGGTGGACGTGCCCGCGGTAGAGCCCCTCACTGCGGTGGTTGCTCACCGGGCAGCCGCTCGACGCGCGTGCGGCTTCGCAGGCCGGCAGCACGCAGGCGCCGGACCAGCTCGCCAGCCGAGACCGGCTCGGCGCCGAGGGCGATGGCCCGCTCGCGGACACGGCTCGGCACGTCGTAATGGTCGCCCTGGAACCAGGCCCGAGCGAGGCCGAGGCGGGCCGCGAAGGCGTGCAGTTCCGCGTGCGAGCGGTCGCTGACCAGGTGGGCGAACCGTTGACCGCGGTGGGGCCAGATCGCAGGGTCGACGAGGATCGCCATGCAGCTCTCGACCTCAGCCGACCGTCGCGGGCGCAGGCACGGCCACCGAACCTCGCAGCCGCGGCGCGAGCCACCAGCGCAGCAGCCCGAGGGCGAGCACGGCGCTGCCCCCTGCGAGCAGGAAGGTCGGTCGGTAGCCGGCCGTCGCCGCCACCAGTCCGAGCGCAGCGGGCCCAGCCGCCGAGGCGATGTCCAGGAACATCGTGATCGTGGCCATCACCCGCGCCCGCTCGTCGTGGGCGATGCCCTGCACGGCGGCCAGGACCAGCGAGGGCGCCACCACCGCGGTCCCCGCCGCCAGCAGCAGCGTGCCGGCGTACAGCGCCCAAGCGGCTCCGGCCATCCCCACCGTGATCGAGCCCACCGCCAGCAGCGTCAGTGCGACGCTGGCGCCGGGGATCGCTCCGAACCGGTCAGGCAGCCTGGCCCCGCCCACGCGCACCAGGGCGATCGTGCCCGAGCACAGCAGGAACAGCGAGGCGACGCGGGTGACCCCCAGCTGCGGTGCGTAGAGCGGCACGAAGGCGAGGAAGCCGATGAAGCCGAGGACCCCCAGGCCCAGCACGATCCCCGGCCGCCAGGCCGCCGGATGGATCAACCCGCGCGCGACCAGGACGGCGCTGCCGTGGTCATGGGCGAGCGCGAGTGCGAGCGCCCCGGCGCCGAGTGACCCGGCCGCCGCAGCCAGCCACACCAGCGGGTAGGAGCCGAGCCCCAGCAACGTCTCGCCCACCAGCGGACCGATGCCCATCCCCAGCTGGGTGGCGACCATCACGTAGCTCGCCGCCTCACCGTGCCGGTGCGCCGGCGCGAGGTCCAGCGCAAGGGTGGACAGGCCCACGATCACCGCGGCCTGTCCGGCGCCAGCCACGATCCGCACCACGATCAGTAGGGTCAGCGAGGTGGCGACGAGGTGGCCGATCAGGGCGACGCCGGTGAGGGCCGCACCGCCGAGCACCAGGATGCGTCGGCCCGAGCGGTCACCGATGCGCCCGATCAGCGGCCGTGCCAGCACCGCCGCCAGTGCGTAGAACGCGAACACCGCCCCGACCGCGGCCTCACCGCGGCCGAGCACATCCACGACGAAGCGAGGGAGCACGGGCAGCGACGCGCCGAAGCCGAGGAAGAACAGCCATGCGCCGAGCACCACGAGCCGGAACTCGCGGGAGAACAGGGTCGAGGTGGTGGTGACAGCAGCGGACACGAAGCGCGCGTTAGTGCGCGTCCGGGGCGCGTCGAGGGGCGGCGCGAGGGGCGCGCGGAGCTCGCCTGCTGCCCGAGCGGACCGAGACTGCCTCGACCCACCCGACCGCCGTGGGGCCTCGGTTCGCGCCCCGACCGCTCCACATGCCAGGCTGCCCCCGACGATCGAACCAGGACGAACCGCGATGAGCAGGAGCACAACCGTGGCGTGGGAGCCCGCCGGTCGGGTCGCCGTGGTCACCGGCGCGTCCAGCGGCATCGGCGAGGCCACCGCACGACGGCTGGCGGCGCTGCGGATGACGGTGGTCGCCGTCGGTCGGCGCGAGGAGCGGTTGGCAGCGCTGGCCGCCCACAGTGATCGGATCGTCCCCCACGTCGCCGACGTCGGTGACACCGCCTCGGTCGACGCTCTTGCGGCGCGGGTCGCCGAGGAGTTCGGCGCCTGCCACGCGCTGATCAACAACGCCGGGATCGGCGGGGGCCCCTTCCGCGGCCGCGGCGACGTCGCTGACGCGCTGACGACGATCGACGTCAACCTCGGTGGTGCCATCCGCTGCATGGGCGCGTTCGCGTCGCTGCTGGAGGCCAGCGCACCGGCACGGGTGGTCAACATCGGCTCGGTGGCCGGCAAGCTCGGGGTGGGTCCCGCGGGCTACGCGGCCAGCAAGTTCGGCCTGGTCGGCTTCAGCGAGGCGACCGGCCTGGCCTGGGCCTCGCGCGGTGTGACCGTGTGCCAGCTCAACCCGGGCTTCATCGAGACCGAGGGCTTCCCCCAGCACCAGATCAAGCGCTCACCCCTGGGGCGGCTGGTCGGGCAGCCCGAGGACGTTGCACGCGCCGTGCACGAGGTGCTGGTCGCCGGACGCATCGAGCGGACCGTGCCGCGCTGGTACCGCGCGCTGGTCGTGCTGCGGCACGTGGCGACCCCGGCCTACCGCGCGATCACCTCCCGCAGCCAGCGCGCCGGCGGCACCCGCGACTGACCTGCGACGCGACACCGATGGCCAGCCGCCCGGGGCGGTCGCGGCGTGCGGCCGCCTCGCTCGCGGCGGGTAGCGTGCGCGCCCCCGAACCAACGCCCCGGCCCAGCGACAGGAGAGCAGCAGGTGTACGAGGTCCGAGCGTCACGCCGCGGCGGTCGGGGGCTGTTCGCGACCCAGCGGATCCGCCGCGACACGCTGCTGATGGACGCACCCCTGCTGCTGATCCCCGGTGACCAGCGCTGGGCGCTGCAGGAGACGGTCGTGGACGACTACGTCTACGAGTGGGACCCGGACGGCACCGCCGCCCTGGTGCTCGGGGTGTCGTCGATGTGCAACCACTCCGAGGATCCCAACGCCTACCTGTGGCTGGTCCCCGACACCACCAGCGCCGAGCTGTGGTCGCTCCGGTCGATCCCCAAGGGCGAGGAGATCACCGTGTCCTACCGCGCCGAGGGCCCCGACACGCCCCTGTGGTTCGACGTCGTCGACGACTGAGGCAGCTCGGGGCATGAGCTGCCCCCTGAGCTCGCACCGAGGGGCGCTGCCGACCCTCGGCCAGGGGTGGGCGGCAGCGGCACATGGTTCACTGGCCTGCAAAGCTGCGATCCGTCGAACGACGGACCGCCGGGCGAGGAGGGCACCCGTGCCACACCCCGATGACCAGGATCCGACCCGGCGTCAGCCCCCGCCCTCGCAGGAGCCGGATGCGACCCGGCGTCAGCCTCCGCCCCCGGGCGAGGACCACACCGAGCAGCTGGCTCCCACGACGCGCAGCGGCCAACCATGGGCGGCGGGGGACGAGCAGCCCTGGGCGGGGGACGAGCAGCCTTGGGAGGGCGTCGCCACGCCGCGTGGGCCGCGCAACGAGCAGCCACCGCTGGACGAGCAGGCGCCGGTGGACGAGGAGTCGCAGCGACGGCCGGGGCGGGACGCCGCCTTCGGCATCGGCGGGCTGATCGTCGGCATCATCGTCGCGGTGATCGTCATCGCCCTGGGCTCCAGCGGTCCGGCCGACGGCACCGCCGACGAGCAGCTCCAGGCCCAGGTCGACGAACTCGAGGACCAGGTCGCCGCCCAGCAGGTCGAGCTCGACGAGCGTGCGGCACGCATCGACGACCTCGAGGCGCAGCTGGACGAGGCTGAGGCAGCCGCCGGTGAGCGCGATGAGGATCTCGTCGCCCAGCAGGAGGCGCTCGACGAGCGCGCCGAGGGGCTCGACCAGCGTGCGGCCCAGCTCGACGAGCGCGAGGCACAGCTCGACGAGCGCGAGGCTCAGCTCGACGAGCGCGAAGCGGCGCTCGAGGAGGGCGAGAGCGGCACAGACGAGCCGGACGACGGCGGTGACGACGGAGGCGGCGACCTCACCGACGAGCTCTCCGAGGACGCTGAGACGATCGTCGACGAGGTGCTCGAGCGGATCCGCGGGCTGTTC
>JBKGZF010000089.1:0-7888 GCA_046545715.1 Nitriliruptoraceae bacterium
CTCTGGCACCTCGTCGAGGATGGGCAGCTCACGGTCGGGCAGGTCGCGGTCGGGCAGGTCGCGGTTGGGTAGGTCGCGGTCGGGCAGGTCGCGGTCGGGCACGTCACGGTCAGGCAGGTCGCGGGCGTGCGGCTCGCCGGCTCGGTCGGTGACAGCGGGGGTGGTGGTCATCAGGTCGGCAGTGTCTCATCGATCGCGTACCGACCGCCGATGGATGTGGTAGCGGCTGTGGATGACCGAGGGATGACCGACGGGAGACCGACTCCTCAGGTCAGCTCGCCAGGTCGCAGCCCCCACAGGTTGGCGTCCCCACGTGGCGCTGAGGGGTCACCGGTGGGACCGATCAGCATCGCCTGGCGTGCCGTGCCCTCGTGGCTGAAGCCGAGCGAGCGCGCCACGGCGTTGGAGCCGGGGTTGTCGGCCGCAGCCCACAGCGCGACGTAGCCGAGGGCGAACTCGGCGAGCGCGAAGCCCAGCAGCAGCCGGCACGAGCGCGTCGCGACACCGCGGCGGCGGGCCTCGGGGGCGACCCAGTAGCCGATCTCAGCACTGAGATCGCGGTGGTCGAGGTCGAGGCCGGCCGCGCCGAGGACCGCGTCGTCCCCGTCGACGGCCAGCAGGTGGATCCCGCGGCCGGTACTGAGCGCGTCCGCGCTGCTCTGCACGAAGCCGCGGGCATCGTCGCGGGTGTAGGGCGACGGCACCCGCGTCCAGCGCTGGACCTCGTCGTCGCGGCAGATCTCGGTGATGCGGTCGACGTCGCGCTCGGCGGGCGGTCGCAGCGACAGCTCACCGTCGGACAGATCTGGGAGGACGATCCCCGTCACGGCCGGTCTCCTGGCTCGGGTCACAGGATGGGAGCGATCGACCCGGCTCGCGCCCGGGAGCGTGGTTCCCGTGGCGACCGCGTGGCTGCGCACCGAGAGGATCGGACGACGACGCTACCGTTGCGGCTCGCCGCAGCCCCGAGGCAACCTACTCCACGAGGCCGACCGTGACCCGTGTCTTCTCCGGCATGCAGCCCTCCGGGGACCCGCACCTGGGCAACCTGCTGGGTGCGTGGGTCAACTGGGTGCGCATGCAGCAGGATCGTGACTGCGTCTACTGCGTGGTCGACCTCCACGCCATCACCAGCCCAGCCGAGCACGACCCCGACACGCTGCGGCGGCGGACCGTGGAGCTGGCCACCGGGATGCTCGCGGTGGGGGTCGACCCCGAACGCTCGATCCTGTTCGTGCAGTCCCACCTGCACGAGCACGCCGAGTGCACCTGGCTGCTCAACTGCGTCTCGGGCTTCGGCGAGCTGCGCAAGATGCCGCAGTTCCGCGAGAAGTCGTCGGGTCAGGGCGAGTCGGTCAGCGTCGGGCTGTACGACTACCCGGTGCTGCAGGCTGCCGACATCCTGCTCTACCACACCGACGAGGTCCCGGTCGGCGAGGATCAGCGCCACCACATCGAGCTCGCCCGCGACCTCGGCCAGCGGTTCAACCACCGCTTCGGGGAGGTGTTCACCCTGCCGAAGGCGGTGCATCCGCCCGCCGGCGCACGGGTGATGGACCTGCAGGACCCGACGGTGAAGATGTCGAAGTCCGCGTCGAGCGAGAAGGGCATCGTCTACGTGCTGGACGAGCCCGAGCGCATCGAGAGGAAGTTCAAGAGCGCGGTGACCGACTCGGGCACCGACATCCGCCACGACCGGGAGGAGAAGCCGGGCATCTCCAACCTGCTCGAGATCCTCGCAGCCGCGGAGCAGCGGCCCGTGGACGAGCTCGTCGCGGAGTACGACGGTCAGGGCTACGGCCGGTTCAAGGCCGCGGTGGCCGAGGCCGTGATCGAGCGGCTGCGTCCGGTCCAGGAGCGCTACGCCAAGCTGGCCGACGACCCCGGTGAGGTGGCACGGCTGTTGGCGGTCGGCGCGGATCGGGCGCGCGCGATCAGCGGTCCGACCCTGGAGCAGGCGAAGCGGGCGATGGGTCTGCTGCCACCCGGCTCGGCCTGAGGGGCGTCGAGGTGGTGGCAGCGCTGCGGCTGCAGACCCATGTCTGGAACCCGACGGGGACCAGACGGGCGCTGCTGCTGCATGGGCTCGGCTCGGACGGCACCGGTTGGTGGCGGCTGGCCTCGCAGCTGGCCGCTGCGGACTGGATCGTGGTGGCGCCCGACCTGCGCGGCCATGGCCGCAGCCCGACGGCGGCGAGCTTCCACCTCGACGACCTCGCTGCGGACGCGGTCGCGATCGGTGATCGCTGGGAGCTGGTGGTGGGCCACTCGGTGGGTGGCGCGGTGGCGGCCACGCTGCTCGACGGACGGGTGGAGGCCGAGGCGGCCGTGCTGGTCGACCCGGTGCTGCAACTCACCTCCAGCGTGCGCGAGCGGCTGCGCTCCTCGCTGCGGGCGGAGGCCGGTGGCGTCGCCGCCGAGGCGGTGCGAGCCGCCAACCCCCGATGGCATGAGCGCGACGTGTGGCGCAAGGTGCTGGCGACGCGCCAGCTCACCCCCGACGTGGTCGACGCCGTGCTCGACGACACCGACCCGTGGGACCTCAGCAGCGGGGCGGCTCGGTGGCAGGCCCGGGTCGAGCTACTGGCGGCCGACCCCGCCGCCGGTGACGCCTTGCTGGACGCCGAGCTCGCCTATCACCTCGCCGAGCTCCCGGGCGTGACGGCGCAGGTCGTCGCAGGTGCCGGGCATTCGATCCACCGGGATGCCCCCGAGGCGGTCGCCGAGGCCGTCGGGCGGGTGGCTCACAGGTAGCCGCGCAGCTCGGCGACGCGCACCACGCGTTGCACCGCGAGTGCGAAGGCGGCCTCGCGGAAGCTCAAGTGGTCGTCCTCGTGCTGGTACTGGAAGTCGCGGGCGATGCGGTAGGCGCCGCGCAGCTGCTTCTCGAGCCGGTGGTTGACGTCATCGAGCTCCCAGCGGATCTCCTGGTTGTTCTGGACCCACTCGAAGTAGCTGACGATCACCCCGCCAGCGTTGGCGAGGATGTCGGGGACGATCAGGACACCGCGGTCCTTCAAGGCCTGGTCGGCCGCGGGGGTGACGGGGTGGTTGGCCGCTTCGATGATCAGTGATGCCGTGACGCGGGCGACGTTGTCCAGGGTGATGACCTCGCCGAGCGCCGCCGGGATCAGCACCTCGACGTCGAGCTCGAGCAGGTCGTCGTTGGAGATCGGCTCGGTGCCCGGCAGGCCGACGACCGAGCCCGACTCGGCGACGTGGCTGACGGCGGCGTCGATGTCGATGCCGGCATCCCGGTGGATGCCGCCGTGTATGTCGCTGACGGCGACCACGCGGTAGCCGCGGTCGGCGGCGAGGCGAGCGGCCCAGGAGCCGACGTTGCCGAAGCCCTGGATGGCGACGCGGACCTCGGCGGGCTCGGTGTAGCCGAGCTCCTCCGCCGCTTGGTCCATGACCACGACCACGCCACGGCCCGTGGCCTCCTCACGTCCCCACGAGCCGCCGAGCTCGACCGGCTTGCCGGTGACGATCTGGGTCGTGTGGCCGTTCTTGCGCCCGTACTGGTCGACGATCCAGCTCATGACCTGGGCGTTGGTGTTCATGTCCGGGGCCGGGATGTCGCGGGTCGGGCCGATGACCAGCCCGATCTGATCGGTATACCGACGGGTGAGCCGCTCGAGCTCGTGCTTGGACAGCTCGGTGGGATCGACCTGTACCCCGCCCTTGGCGCCGCCGAACGGGATGTCGACCAGTGCCGTCTTCCAGGTCATCAGCGAGGACAGCGCGCGCACCTCGTCGAGGTCGGCGGCCGGGTGGTAGCGGATGCCACCCTTGTAGGGGCCGCGTGCGCCGTTGTGCTGGACGCGGTAGCCGTTGACCACGAGCATCGAGCCGTCGTCACGAGGGACGGCGACCTGGGCACGGATCTCGCGGTAGGTGCCGCTGAGCACCTCGATCGCATCGTCGGTGAGCCGCTCGAGATCGGCGGCGCGGCCGAAGAAGTGGTTGACGGCCTCGAAGGGGGTCATGCCGTTCGCGGGCATCGCAGCTACCTGTTCGGTGCGGGAACGAAGGTCCCGAACGAGCGAAGCAGCCCGGCCGTTCGAAGGGAAGGATGGAGCCCTCGCGGGATCGGGTGCGGACCCTGGCCGGTGGTAGGGTGACCGCCGGCCGGCACGGGTGGTCCGGGCCGGAGACGTTGGCTCAAGACGTTGGTTGGACCGTGCTCGCCGCAGACGGGCTCACCAGGAGCGAAGACCACGATGGCAGCGACCGCAAGTAAGGACTCGGACCGCCGCCCGATGCTCGTGGAGCTCTACCGCTCCGCGTTGGGCAAGAAGTACGTGATGGCCATCACCGGCCTGATCTTCATGGGCTACGTGCTCGCCCACATGTTCGGCAACCTCAAGCTCTACCAGGGGGCGGAGGAGTTCAACCGCTACGCGGAGTTCCTGCGTGAACTGCTCTACCCGCTGATCCCCCACAGCGGGACGCTCAACCTGCTGCGCGTGGTGCTGGTGCTCGCGCTGATCCTCCACGTGCTCGCCGCCTGGCAGCTGACCGTGATGAACCGCCGGGCACGACCGGAGAGCTACCGCTCGCGCCAGGACTTCGCGGCGGCGGACTTCGCCGCCCGGACGATGCGCTGGACCGGCGTGATCGTGCTGCTGTTCGTCGTCTACCACCTCGCCGACCTCACCTGGGGCTGGGTCAACCCGGCCCCCGCCGGCGCCACCGTCTACGACAAGGTGGTCGCCAGCTTCCAGGTCCCGGTGGTCTCGGCGTTCTACCTGCTGGCCAACCTCGCGCTCGGGGTGCACCTCTACCACGGCGTGTGGAGCCTGTTCCAGTCGATGGGCTGGCTCCCGCGTCGGGCACGCGACTGGCGTCGATCGCTCGCGATCGCGTTCACGGTGGTGGTGGTCGGCGGCAACCTCTCGTTCCCGATCGCGGTGCTGACCGGGATCATCGACTGACGGCGACGACGCGTCCGCGACCGCAGCGACGCTGCTGCGGCCGATGAGAAGGCCAAGGGAGCTGACGATGACCGTGCTCGACAGCAAGGTGCCCGCGGGGCCGCTCGAGCGGAAGTGGGAAGACCACAAGTTCGACATGAAGCTGGTCAACCCGAACAACAAGCGCCGGTTCGAGATCATCATCGTGGGCAGCGGGCTCGCGGGCGCGTCGGCCGCGGCGACCCTCGGTGAGCTCGGCTACCGCGTGAAGGTGTTCACCTTCCACGACTCGGCGCGGCGTGCGCACTCGATCGCCGCCCAGGGTGGCATCAACGCCGCGAAGAACTACCAGGGTGACGGCGACTCGGTCTTCCGCCTGTTCTACGACACGATCAAGGGCGGGGACTACCGCTCCCGGGAAGCGAACGTCTACCGACTCGCCGAGGTCTCCAACAACATCATCGACCAGTGCGTCGCCCAGGGCGTGCCCTTCGCGCGCGAGTACGGCGGGCTGCTCGACAACCGCTCGTTCGGCGGAGCCCAGGTCAGCCGCACCTTCTACGCCCGTGGTCAGACCGGCCAGCAGCTGCTGCTCGGCGCCTACCAGGCGCTCTCGCGTCAGGTGAAGCAGGGCAACGTCGAGCTGATCACCAAGTCGGAGATGCTCGAGCTCGTCGTCGTGGATGGTCGAGCCGCCGGCATCATCGTCCGCGACCTGGTCACCGGCGAGATCACGCGCCACTCGGCCCATGCCGTCGTGCTCGGGACCGGGGGCTACGCCAACGCCTACTTCCTCTCCACCATGGCGATGAACAGCAACGTCACCGCTGCGTGGCGGGCGCACCGCAAGGGCGCGTTCTTCGCCAACCCGTCCTTCACCCAGATCCACCCCACCGCGATCCCCTCCTCCGACGAGTTCCAGTCCAAGCTGACGCTGATGTCGGAGTCGCTGCGCAACGACGGGCGCATCTGGGTGCCCAAGGACCCCGACGAGAGCCGCCCGGTCGCCGAGATCCCCGAGGAGGACCGCGACTACTACCTCGAGCGGCGCTACCCCGCGTTCGGCAACCTGGCCCCGCGCGACATCTCCTCGCGCGCCGCCAAGGTCGTGGTCGACGAGGGCAAGGGCGTGGGGCCCCTCAAGAACGGGGTCTACCTCGACTTCGCGGACGCGATCCAGCGGCTCGGCCGCGACGCGGTCGCCGACCGCTACGGCAACCTGTTCGAGATGTACCAGCGCATCACCGGTGAGGACCCGTACCAGGTGCCGATGCGCATCTACCCGGCCCCGCACTACACGATGGGTGGGCTGTGGGTCGACTACCACCTGCAGACCACGATCCCGGGGCTGTTCGCGATCGGGGAGGCCAACTTCTCCGACCACGGCGCCAACCGACTGGGAGCCTCGGCACTGATGCAGGGGCTGGCCGACGGCTACTTCGTGCTGCCCTACACGATCGGCGACTACCTCGCCCCCATGCTCGGCCAGCAGAAGGTCGACGTGTCCGCCTCGGAGTTCGACGCGGCCGAGGCCGATGTCACCGGGCGCATCGACCGCTTCCTGTCCACCAAGGGGACGCGCTCGGTCGACTGGTTCCACCGCGAGCTCGGCAAGCTGTTGTGGGAGTACGTGGGCATGGAGCGCACCCGCGAGGGGCTCGAGAAGGCGATCTCGCAGATCCCCGCGCTGCGTGAGGAGTTCGAGAGCGACGTGCGCGTGCTCGGCTCGGCCGAGTCGCTCAACAGCTCGCTGGAGAAGGCGGGCCGCGTCGCCGACTTCTTCGAGCTCGCCGAGGTGATGGCCAGGGACGCGCTGGTGCGCGAGGAATCGTGCGGTGGCCACTTCCGAGCCGAGTACCAGACCGACGAGGGCGAGGCGCAGCGCGACGATGAGAACTTCGCCCACGTCACCGCCTGGGAGTGGACCGGCGACCCGAGCAACCCCACCGAGCACCGCGAGCAGCTGGAGTTCGAGAACGTCAAGCTCACGCAGAGGAGCTACAAGTGAACCTCACCCTCCGCGTCTGGCGTCAGGCCGGCCCCGATGCCCCGGGCCGCTTCGAGACCTACCAGGCCAGGGACATCTCCGAGGACTCCTCGTTCCTCGAGATGCTCGACCTGGTCAACGAGGAGCTCATCGCTGAAGGCGAGGAGCCGATCGAGTTCATGCACGACTGCCGCGAGGGGATCTGCGGCACGTGTGGCCTGATGATCAACGGTCGTGCCCACGGCCCGGAGCTCAACACCGCGACCTGCCAGCTGCACATGCGCACCTTCTCCGACGGTGACGAGCTGGTGATCGAGCCCTTCCGCGCGGCGGGCTTCCCGATCGTCAAGGACCTGGTGGTCGATCGCACGGCCTTCGACGAGATCGTCGAGGCCGGTGGCTACATCACGGTGGCGACCGGATCCGCGCCGGACGCGAACCTCATCCCCGTTCCCAAGGACACCGCGGACCTCGCGATGGACGCCGCTGCCTGCATCGGCTGCGGTGCCTGTGTCGCGGCCTGCCCCAACGGCGCGGCTCAGCTGTTCACCTCGGCCAAGCTCGCCCACCTCAACCTGCTGCCCCAGGGCCAGCCGGAGCGCAACGAGCGCACCGAGAACATGGTCGAGGTCATGGAGGAGCACTTCGGCTCCTGCACCAACTTCGGGGAGTGCGAAGCCGCGTGCCCCAAGGGCATCTCCATCGATTTCATCGCGATGATGAACCGGGACTACCGCAAGGCGCGCGTCGCGGGGCGTCGCAGCGCCTGACGGCGGGGCCGTCGAGCCCGGAGGTCGCCATGGCCAGTGACGAGCCGACCTCGGTCAGCGGCTTCCCGATCGAGGCGGTCTACGGACCCGAGGATCTCGCGGACTTCGACCCGGACAGCCAGCTCGGCGAGCCGGGCAGCTATCCGTTCACCCGCGGCATCTACCCGACGATGTACCGCGGGCGGCTGTGGACGATGCGCCAGTACGCGGGCATG
>JBKGZF010000090.1:0-7876 GCA_046545715.1 Nitriliruptoraceae bacterium
CTGCTGAGCTGGCCGGCTGATCAGCGCACGAGGCTGGTCGAGGCCGTCGCCGCGGCCTGCGATGACCTCGCGGCGCGGGATGGCCCGCACGCCCGGCAGCTGCGCTGGGCCAGCGAGCTCGCGGCACTCCATCCTGGTGACCCCGGCGTGGTCGCCACCTTGCTGCTGCACCTGGTCGAGCTGCGGCCCGGTCAGGCGGTCCACGTCCCCCCGGGCACGCTCCATGCCTACCTCCAGGGCACCGGCGTGGAGGTGATGGCCGCCTCGGACAACGTCGTCCGCGGGGGGTTGACCTCCAAGCACGTGGACGTCGATCGGCTGCTGCAGATCGTCGAGCCGAACGGAGGCCAGCCGCCGCATGCAGCGACCGAGCGCCGCGGCGACCAGCTGACCTACCTCACGCCGACCGATGAGTTCCGACTCACCCAGCTGCGCATCGGCGGCGACCTCTCCCTGGATGGTGGCCACCCGCAGATCCTGTTGGCGGTGGATGGTTCGTTGGCGGTCACCGCCTCGGTCAGCGGTGACGGCGAGCGTCCCGCGGCCACCGTGCACATCCAGCCGGGCCAGGCGGTGTTCGTCCCCGCCGCGACACGGCAGGTCACCCTCGACGGCACCGCGGTGGTCTTCCGGGTGACACCGGGCTCCTGGCGGTAGCTGCCCGTGGGCGACACCTGCCCTGTGTCGTGCCATGCGCGTCGTCCGTGCCACGTCCATCGTCTCGTCGCCGCGCCTAGGGTCCATCGCGCGGGCAGGAGCGCAGGCGGAGGAGGGCCGCGATGACCTGGGTCGGGGTGTGCCAACTCGGCGGCGATGACGCGCCGGTCGAACGAGCGTGGGCGCGGTTGTGTGACTCCGCCGCGACCGCCCCTTCCGAGGTACTGGTGCTGCCCGAGATGTGCTTCGCGCCGTGGCTGGCCGCCAGCCCGCGCGTGAGCGCGACCGCCTGGGACGAGGCCGTGGCGGCTCACGAGATGTGGCTAGCCAGGCTCCACGAGCTGGGGGCGGCGGTGGTCGTGACCTCGGTGCCGGTGATCGATGAGGGGCGGCGCTACAACGAGGCGGTGGTGTGGGTCGCCGGCCAGGGGATCGTGGCCCGTCGTCGCAAGACCTTCCTGCCGGACGAGCCCGGCTTCTACGAGGCGAGCTGGTACGAGCGCGGACCGGTCAGCTTCGAGTCGGCCAGGACGCCGCTCGCGACGCTAGGTGTGCTGGTGTGCACCGAGGTGTGGTTCGGCGAGCACGCCCGCGGCTACGGCCGACACGGCGTGGAGCTCCTCGCCGTGCCGCGCGCCACACCGTTCGGCTCGCTGCACCGCTGGGAGGCGGCCTGCCGCGTTGCGGCGATCAACGCCGGGGCGTACTGCCTCTCGTCGAACCGCAGCGGCTCGCAGGGCGAGGTCACCTTCGGTGGCGGTAGCTGGATCATCAGTCCCGAGGGTGAGATCCTCGCGCGGACCACCGCCGACGCGCCCATCGCCACCGTGGCCGTCGACCTGGAGGCCGCAGCTACCGCCAAGCGAACCTACCCACGCTACGTCGACGATTCCCCGCCCGCCGACAATGGTGGCCCCGTTCAGGCTGACGGCAGCGGCTGACCCGTCCAGCGCTCGAAGGCCGTCCGCTGGGCGTCGCTGGGCCGGTCGACGGGCCGCAGGCTCGCCGCGGGGCGCGGCTCACCGAGCGTGACCGGCAGCGTCAGCAGCCGGGGGCCGCGGGTCACGGCCACCTCGACGGTGTCTCCGGGCGCATGTGCCCGCAGCGTCACGTCGAGCTGGTCGCGTGCGACGGTCCTGCGGTCGATCGCGATCAGCCGGTCGCCACCGGTCAGCCCTGCACGCCAGGCGGGCCCGCCACGCAGCACGCTCGCCAAGGTGATGCCCGCATCCGACTCGCCGGTCCGTACGCCGAGGTAGGGGGTACGCGTCTGGTCGTCGTGCGACCAGCGCAATCCGACGGCGTCGACGACGTCGTCGAGCTCGGGCAGGCCGGGCTCGGCGACCCGGCGTTCGGCGAGCCGGGCCAGCTGATCACCGCCGTGCTCGGCGATCGCAGCCAGGACGTCGTGCTCGGTGTAGCCCTCGGCGGTGCCACCGTGACGCTGCCACAGCGTGCGCAGCACGTCGTCGAGGCCACCACCGTGCGGGTCGTCGGTGCGCAGTCGCAGGTCCAGCTCGAAGGCGACCAATGAGCCGTGGCCGTAGTAGTCGGTGATCGCGTTGGGGGAGTTCTCGTCGCGGACGTAGTGCTTGATCCATGCCTCGTAGGAGGCCTGTCGCAGGCTCTGGCGTTGCACACCGGGGGTCTCCAGCACCCGCTGCCAGGTCGAGGCGAGCGTCTCGAGCAGCCGCCCGGGGCTCCATACCCCGGCGCGGGTGGGCAGCAGCTCGTCGTAGTAGGCGGTCCAGCCCTCGGCCACCCACAGCGACTCCGAGCGGGTGGGACGGTCGTAGGCCGGGGTGACCAGCTCGCGCGGGACCAGTCGCTTGACGTTCCACAGGTGGAGGTACTCGTGCGTGATCAGCGACTGGAACCGGGCGTAGAGGTCATCGTCCTGGAACACGCGCACCGGGATCTGCAGCACGGCGCCATCGCGGTGCTCGAGCCCGCCGCCGCCCTCGTCCCAGCCGACGGTCAGCAGCGTGTAGCGCTCGGTGGGCAGCTGCCCGTCGAACAGCTCCAGGCAGGCCTCGGCGATCGCGCGCGTGTCCGCCGCGACCCGGGGCAGGTCGGGTGCGCCGCCGTGCCCGGCCCAGACGAAGGTGTGGTCGACCCCCGCCACCTCGAAGTCGATCGCGGGGAGCGCCCCGACCTCGAAGGCGCTGTCGACGAGGTGGTCGCGGTCCTCGGCGCGGTAGACGTCCTGGCCGGGACCGGCCGGCAGCAGCGAGTGGACGCGGTGGTCGGCCGGCTGCGGTGGCAGGTGGACCTCGTGGGGGCGGGTCTCGCCGCCTTCGACGTAGGGGAAGGTCGCTGCGGGGATCAGCAGCGCGTGGTGGTCGTCGACGTGGCTGGTGCGCACCGTGAGGTCGTTGGCGTAGAGCTCGAGGGTCACCTCGGCGGCGACGTCGAGGTGGTCGGGCAGACGCCAGGCCGTGTTGCCGTCGCGCACCAGGTCGAGCGGCCGACCGTCGGCGTCGCTGGCGTCGATCGTCTGGACGTGCCGGGCGTAGTCCCGGACCACGTAGCTGCCCGGCGTCCACACGCTCAGCACGATGCGGCCGCCCGGGGCCAGGTCGGCGGGCACCTCGACGGTGACGCGCACCAGGTGCTGGACGCGGTCGCTGAGGTCGACGCGGTAGCGGATCGGCTCGGCCACGGGTGCTCCCCAGGTTCTGCTTGGCTCGGCGGAGGCTAGCCATCACCGGCAGCTACCTTCGCGGGCGACCGACCGCGGTCGACGATGCCGACGACGAGGTGCGTGCGTGCCCGACCTGCCCATGGCCGACCGTCACGACACGGTGCTCCCAGCCGCTCCGGAGGAGGCACGTGAGGCACTGGCCCACGCGCTGGCGACCGACGCGGACGCGCGCAAGGGCGCCATCAGCGCCGTCGTCGCCGACCACCCCACCTTCATCGACGGCTGGACCCAGCTCGCGCCGTACGGCGAGGAGCCGATCGAGCGCTACGCCTACGCACGGGTCGGCTACCACCGCGGGCTGGACGCGCTGCGCGCCGCCGGTTGGGGTGGGACCAACCGCGTACGGTGGGCCCATCCGACCAACCGTCCGCTGTTGACCTGTCTGGTGCGGCTGCGCGCGGCGGCGGCGGAGATCGGCGAGGTGGACGAGGTCCAACGGCTCACCGAGCTGCTCTACGACCTCGATCCGGACTGGGACGACGACAACGTGAGCTGATCCCGACCGCGGGTCGGGAGGAGGGCCGGGGGCGCCGGCAGCGATCGCGGCGCCCCCACGGCAGCGACCGCAGGGGGTGAGCCGCGTGGCCGGGCGCATCGTCAAGGACGACATCGATGCCCTGCGCCAGCAGGCGGACATCGTCGCGGTGGTGGGTGACTACACCACCCTCAAGCGCGCGGGCCGATCCTTCAAGGGGCTGTGCCCGTTCCACAGCGAGCGCACGCCGTCGTTCAACGTCACCCCCGAGGGCAACTTCTTCACCTGCTTCGGCTGCGGGGCCTCCGGGGACATCTACGACTTCCTGATGCAGATCGAGGGCCTGGAGTTCCCCGAGGCGGTCGAGCAGCTCGCCCGGCGCACCGGCTTCACGCTGCGCTACGAGCAGATGAGCGCGCGCGAGCGCCGTGCCGTCGGTGAGCGCTCACGGTTGGTGGCGGTCACCGCGGCGGCGCGGGACTTCTTCGTCCGCCAGCTCTACGACGACGAGGGCCGGGTCGCGCGTGACTACTTGAAGGCACGCGGCTTCGGTCGGGCCGAGGCCGAGGCCTTCGAGCTGGGCTTCGCCCCCAACCGCTGGGACGCCCTCGCGCGCGCCCTGACCGCCGACGGCATCGACGAGCGCGACCTGATCACCACGGGCCTGGCAGCGCGCAACGACCGCGGTGGCCTGCGTGATCGGTTCCGCGGCAGGCTCATCTTCCCGATCCACGATCCCGGTGGCGACGTCATCGGCTTCGGTGGTCGGGTCCTGCCCGAGCTCGACTACGGCGACTTCGACCCCCCGAAGTACCTCAACTCCGCCGAGACCCCGCTGTACAAGAAGCACCGGGTGCTCTACGGCCTGCGGCAGGCGCGCTCCGACATCGTCCGGGCGGGTCAGGTGCTGGTCTGTGAGGGCTACACCGACGTCATGGCGCTGCACCAGGCCGGGGTTGCCAACGCCGTGGCGACCTGCGGCACAGCGGTCGGTGCCGAGCACCTGCGCATGCTCGCCCGGTACGCCTCGAAGGTGGTGCTCGCCTTCGACGGTGACGCCGCCGGGGTGGCCGCGGCCGAGCGGGCCTGGAGCGCGGCGCGTGAGGTGGCCGACGGTGGTGAAGGCGGTCAGGGCGCCACCCTCGACCTACGGGTGCTGGCGCTGCCCGAGGACCAGGATCCGGCCGATCTGGCCGCCGAGCTCGGCGCGGACGGGATGCGCCGCGCCGTCGACGAGGCCACGCCCGTGGTCCCGTTCGTCATCCGACACCACCTCGACAGCGCCGATCTGTCCTCGGAGGCCGGCCGTACCGCCGCGCTGCGCGACGCTTTGGAAGTGCTCGGGCGTGAGACCGACGCTGACCTCCGCCGCGAGTGGGCCCGCACGGAGGTGGCCGACCGCATCGGGCTGTCCTACGGCTTCGTCGCGGCCAGCGCCGCCCGTCAGGGGATCGAGCTGGACACGCACGAGGGGGTGGCTCGACCGGCGCGGACACCCACGCGCTCGCAGGGTGGTCCGGTGGGTGGCGACCGTGCGCGGGCACGTGCCAAGCTCGAGCGCTCGGTCCTGCGGGTCGCGCTGCAGCGCCCGGAGCTGCTGCCCGAGGAGTGGTACGAGCTCGACGAGGACGACCTCACCCATCCGCGCGCCAAGGCGGTGTGGCGGGCGATCGAAGCGGCCGGCGGCGCGGGCGTGCCCTCACCGATGGTGATCGAGCAGGCCGATGACGACGCGGTGCGCACCACGTTGCGCGAGCTCGCCCTCGAGGAGGATCCGGAGATCGAGGACCCCGAGACGGCGCCGGCGGTCGCCGCCGGTCGGGTCCGTCGCCTGCTCGCTGACCGCATCGAGGCCGAGGAGGCTCGCCTGCGCGAGGAGCTCGCCGAGCTCAGCCACGTCACCGACCGCGAGCGGGTGCTCGAGGTCCAGCGGCTGCTCGGTGAGCACCAGCGCCGACGCCGCGAGCTGGTCACCGAGCCCGAGGGTTGACCGCACGGGAGGCGTGCGTGCTGTGCGCGCGGTGTCGGTCCCCGCGCGGCCACACCGACGCGACGCGTCACGCGCCGTAGCATCGGTCGGCGTCCACCCCGCGAACGCGCGCCCGGTCCCGGGCGGTTCGTCACGCGTCGGACGGTGCAAGGAGGGTCACCGTGGCCGGCAGCGGCCGTCGAGCGTCGGGTGAGCGTGTAGCCCCCCGGCTGCGCGCGGTGACCTCACGCCCTGAGGGCTCACCGCCCGAGGCGGGCGGTGGCGGGGACGCATCCGTCACCACCGGTGCGCTCATCGATCTCACCGATCCCGGTGCTGGGGTGACCGAGCTGGCTGAGCTGTTGCGGGCTGGCACCTCCCGTGGCTTCGTGACCGCGCGCGAGATCGCTGCGGCCGTCGCTGACGCCGGCCTGGACGAGGCGGCGGTCGCTCGCGTCACCCGGGCGTTGCGCCGTGCCGAGGTCACCATCGTCGACGACAGCGAGCCCGACGGGGCCAGCTCGACGGCGGTGGAGGGTGCGGCCGCGGTCGACGCCGTACGGCTCTACCTCAACGAGATCGGCCGCGTCGAGCTGCTGACGCCCGAGTCCGAGGTCGACCTCGCCAAGCGGATCGAGGCCGGGGCGGCCGCGGCGGCGGTCCTCGACTCGCTCGACGAGCTCAACCCCGCGGTGCGTGCCCGCCTGCGGCGGATCGAACGGGTCGGCCAGCGGGCCAAGCAGGAGCTGATCGAGGCCAACCTGCGCCTGGTGGTCTCGATCGCCAAGCGGTACCTGGGGCGGGGCCTGCTGCTGCCCGACCTGATCCAGGAGGGCAACCTCGGCCTGATGCGCGCGGTCGACAAGTTCGATTACACCCGTGGCTACAAGTTCTCGACCTACGCGACGTGGTGGATCCGGCAGATGATCAGTCGGTCGATCGCCGACCAGTCACGCACGATCCGCATCCCGGTCCACCTGGTCGAGACCATGAACCGGGTCCGACGCGTCGAGCGTTCGCTGGTCCAGCGCTTCGGCCGTGAGCCCACCATCGACGAGGTCGCCGAGGCGGTCGAGCTACCGGTGGAGCGGCTCGAGGAGCTGCGCGAGCTCTCGGTCGATCCGGCCTCGCTCGATGCTCCGGTCGGCGAGGAGGGTGATGGCTCGATGGGGGAGCTGATCGAGGACAGCAACGCGACCATGCCCGTCGAGGCGGCGGCGCGGTTGCTGCTGCGCGAGCAGTTGGCCGACGTCCTCGACGAGCTCAAGCCGCGTGAGCGCACCGTGATCGAGCGCCGGTTCGGCCTCACCGACGAACAGCCCCACACCCTCGAACAGGTCGGCGGCGAGCTCGGGCTCACCCGCGAGCGCATCCGCCAGATCGAGGCCAAGGCACTGGCCAAGCTGCGCCACCCCTCCCACGCCCGCGCCCTCGAGGGCTACCTCGACGCGTGATCACCGGCTGTGGTGGCTGTCGGCACGAAGTCGCACCAGACGACCATCGGCAGCCTCCTGGCGCGACCTCGCGGCCGGCGTGGTGGCGAGGTAACGCCAAACGACCATCGAAGGTCCTCTGACGCGACTTCGGCGGGACGTCGGTGACCATCTGGTGCTCACCGACCCGCCACGGCCGCTGCGACCTCAACGGTCTGCATCGGCCGGTGAGCCCATTGACAAGCAAGTGTGCGCTTGCATAATACTGAGTTGTGGCTGACGTGTTCAAGGCGCTCGCCGACCCGACCCGCCGGTTGATCCTTGACGAGTTGGCCATGCGGGAGGGCCAGACCCTGTTCGAGATCTGTACGACGCTCATGGCCCGACACGGCGTCGACTCCAGCCGGCAGGCGATCTCGCAGCATCTCGCTGTCCTCGAGTCGGCCGGGCTGGTCACGGTGGAGTGGCGTGGACGTTCGAAGCACCACTTCTTCAACCGTGAGCCACTGACGGACATAACGCAGCGATGGCTGCCCCCTGGGAGGGATGCCTCATGAGGATCCACCTGACCAGCGTCTTCGTCGACGACCAGCGAGCCGCGCGCGACTTCTACACCGACGTCCTCGGCTTCCAGGTGC
>JBKGZF010000091.1:0-7791 GCA_046545715.1 Nitriliruptoraceae bacterium
GGCGTGAACCCTAACGGTGCCCGGACGGTCGCGGTGCCATCGACGGAGCCCTGCGCTTCGGTTTCCAGCCGGCTGCAGGAGCAGCCGTTGGTAGGCTGAGCGGGTGCGAGCCCGCCGTGGCTCCACTCCCTGCGGATCCGCGAGCATGACCCCGCACCACCTCGGAGCTGGACGCGCCCGTCGGCCCCGAGGCCCATCCTGAGAGGGGAGCCTCAGATGCAGGAGTACACGAGTCCGGGTGAGGTGCCGATCTCCAAGCAGGAGAACCTCACCGACGCGCTCTGGGAGGCGGTCGCTGCGGAGCCCGATCGTCCCGTCCTCGCCTATCGGGTCGGCGACGAGTTCGTCGAGTGGTCGCTGCAGCGGTTCGTCGACGAGGTCCGGGATGCCGCCAAGGGCCTGATGGCGCTCGGGATCGAGCGGGCCGACAAGGTGGCGGTGCACTCCAGCACACGGCTGGAGTGGACGGTCCTCGACTTCGCCATCTGGGCCGCCGGTGGCGTCACCGTGCCGATCTACGAGACCGCCTCGTCCGAACAGGTCGAATGGATCATCAGCGACGCGAGCGTCAAGCTCCTGATCACCGAGAACGCCGAGCTACGAGAGGTCTACGAGCGGGTCGCAGAGCGCCTGCCCGGCTGCGAACGCGTGCTGGTGATCGAGGATGGCGCGCTCGAGCAGCTCAAGCAGCACGGGGCTGAGGTCAGTGATGCCGATCTCGACGCCCGCTGCTCGTCGATCGACGGTGGCGACGTCGCCACGATCGTCTACACCTCGGGTACCACGGGGCGCCCCAAGGGCTGTGTGATCAGCCACTACAACTTCATCTGGGACGCCGAACAGGTCAGGGAGGCGACCCGCGAGTTCATCGCCCCGGGCAAGCGAACCCTGCTGTTCCTGCCCCTCGCGCACATCTTCGCGCGCGTGATCCAGACCACGTGCGTGCGTGCCGGGGTCGTGCTCGGCTTCTCGACGGGCATCCCGCAGCTGATCGAGGAGCTGCGGATCTTCAAGCCAGACTTCCTGCTGGCGGTTCCCCGGGTCTTCGAGAAGGTGTTCAACGGCGCCCAGCAGAAGGCCTACGACGACGGCAAGGGCGCGATCTTCGATAAGGCAGCCCAGGTCGCCGAGGACTACTCACGCCAGCAGCAGGCGGGCAAGGTCGCGCTCGGCACCCGGTTGCTCCACGCGGTGTTCGACAAGCTGGTCTACGGCAAGCTGCGCGACGCGATGGGTGGACGGGCCCGCCACGCGGTGTCGGGTGGCGCCGCGCTCGGTGAGCGGCTCGGGCACTTCTTCAACGGCATCGGCGTGACCGTCCTGGAGGGCTACGGCCTGACCGAGACGACCGCAGGAGCCTGCATCGGACGTGTCTCGGCCAATCGGATCGGCACCGTCGGCAAGCCGGTGCCCGGAGCCTCGGTACGGATCGCCGACGACGGCGAGGTGCAGATCGCCGGAGGCCACGTCTTCGAGGGCTACCACAACGACCCCGAGGCGACCGCACAGGTGATGACCGAGGACGGCTGGTTCCGCACCGGCGACCTCGGGCAGCTCGACGGCGAGGGCTTCCTCAGCATCACCGGGCGCAAGAAGGAGCTGATCGTCACCGCGGCCGGCAAGAACGTGCCGCCGGCCATACTCGAGGACCGCATCCGCGCCCACCCACTGATCAGCCAAGCCATGGTGGTGGGTGACAACCGTCCCTTCATCGCGGCGCTGATCACGATCGATGGTGAGGCGTTCCCGGCCTGGGCCGAGGCGAACGGCAAGGGGGACAGCGACGTCGCGGACCTTCTCGAGGACGAGGATCTGCGCGCCGAGGTGCAGAAGGCCGTCGACGACGCCAACCAGGCGGTCTCCCGGGCGGAGTCCATCCGGGCCTTTCGGATCCTGCCCGATGACTTCGTCGTCGGCGTGGAGCTCAGCCAGAAGCTCTCGGTCAAGCGGCACGTCGTGGCCGAGAAGTACGGCGACGTCATCGAGTCGATCTACCAGGAAAGGCCGCAGACCGTCGGCTGACGCGGCGCCTGAGGTCCTCCGGGCTCTCGGGCGCCGGCGGCCTCAGATGCCTGGGGATCAGGCCGGCGGCTCGACCCGCGGACTGCGGGTACGCCACCACTCGGCGTCGAGCTCGCCGAGAGGGGTCGCGGGCGTAGCGTCCTCGTCGACGTACTCGTCGCGGATCGCCCGCCAGTCGTTGGTCGCATGGAGGCGACCGAGCACCGAGTTGAGTCCCCACTGGATCCGGTTGAGCAGCAGGTAGTCGGGTGGGAGGTTCAGCTGGCGCAGGACCTCGCTGTAGGGGCTGCGAGGATCGGTGGTGGAGCTGATGACCTCGGCGGCGAACTCCGGGGTGTAGGTGAAGGGCTGCTCGGCGATCACGGCCTGGGTGTAGAGCAGGAACCACTCGTAGATGAGGTCCTCGTCCACGTCCGCGTTCGGCGGCACGAAGCCGGCCTCCCGCAGCGCGGCGATGGCGGTATCACGATCGTCGCTGGCCATCGCGCGCTCGATGCTGTGCATCGTCGCGTAGCGCTCGCGTGTGAACATCTTGACCGAGCCGTAATCGAGGAAGGCGACACGGACGCCACCGTCAGCGGCGGTCCCGGGCGGCTCGATCAGGTAGTTGCCGGGGTGCGGATCGCCGTTGAAGAGGCGGAACCTGCCGATGGAGCCGAAGGCGTAGCGGAAGATGATCTCGGCCACCCGCTGACGGTCATCCTCGTCAGCGGCATCCGTGAAGTCGGAGAGGCGTTCGCCCTCGACCCGCTCGGTGACCAGGACCCGTCGACGGCACAGCTCACCGATGATGTCGGGGACGCGGATGAACGGATGCCCCTCGTAGCGCGTGGCGAAGGCGCGCTGGTACTGCGCCTCACGCTCGTAGTCGAGCTCGTCATCCACCCGTTCGCGCAGCTCGTCGAGCAGCGGCTCGATCTCCTGGTTGGGTGAGATCAGCCGGGCGAGCGGCGCGAACGAGGTGGCGTTGCGCAGGTCGGCACGTACCGCCTCTGCGACCCCGGGGTACTGGACCTTGACGACCACGTCACGGCCGTCGTCGAGCTTGGCGGCGTGGACCTGACCGATCGATGCCGCGGCGAGCGGTTCGGGGTCGAACGAGGCGAAGACCGCCTCGGCGGGGGCCTTGTACTCCTCCTCGATGACCTTGGCGATGGAGCCGGGGTCGAACGCCGGCGCCGCATCTCGCAGCTGGCTGAGCGCATCGTGGTAGACCGTGCGGACCTCGGGCGGCACGTCGAGGTCGACGAAGCTCAGCAGCTGGCCGAGCTTCATCGCCGCGCCCTTCATCTCACCGAGCACCTGAGCGAGATCGTCCGCTAGTTGCTGGTGCGCCCGGGTGTCGTCCCCACCGCCGCCGGCGAACCGGCGCGCCCGGGACCCCGCGAAGCCGGTCGCTCCTCGCATCCCGGTGCGCGCGAGTTGACCGCCCCGACGCACACGGCCGCCGAGGCCACCGCTGGATGGGTTGCTAGCCACGTGCCACCTCTGTGCTCGAGGCATGACACCGTCCACCGCCGTCCGGCGCGCGGCGCGCCGACCCGAGCGGTCCGGGCATGTGCCGTGGTCTCATTCGGCCATCTCGGCCAGCGGGTTGCCCTCCTCGCGCGCGGCGGCGAGCCGCTTGGCCAACCCCTCGCGCCGCTCCGGGGTGAGGCAGGCACAGCCGACCTCATGGTCCGCGTAGTGCTTGACGTCCATGCGGTGGGTCGGGCAGGCGGCCACCTCGAGACGGGTGATCGGCTCGGTGCGTCTCATCGGTGTGCTACCTCCTGCTCGTTGGGGTGCGGCTGGCTCGCAGGGCTCGTGGGCCTCAGACGTTGAAGCGGAAGTGGATCACGTCGCCGTCCTGCACGATGTACTCCTTGCCCTCGATGCGGCGTCTGCCCGCCTCACGTGCGGCGGCCTCCGATCCCAGCCGGTCGTAGTCCTCGAAGGTGATGACCTCGGCCTTGATGAAGCCTCGCTCGAAGTCGGAGTGGATCTCCCGGGCAGCCCGTGGCGCCGTCGAGCCCGCAGGCACGGTCCAGGCGCGCGTCTCCTTCGGCCCCGCCGTGAAGAAGGTCAGCAGCCCGAGCAGGTCGTAGGCGTGCTCGATGAGCCGCTCGAGCCCGGAGCGTTCGAGCCCGAGCGAGGCCAGGAACTCGCGGCGCTCGTCACCGTCGAGCTCGGCGACCTCGGCCTCGACCTGGGCCGAGATGACCACCACCTCGGCGCCCTCGTCGGCGGCGAGCTTGTTGACGAGCTCGACCTGCGCGTTGCCATCGGGAAGATCGGACTCGGCCACGTTCGCCGCGTAGAGGACGGGCTTGCGGGTGAGCAGGGCGAGCTCGCGGTCGAGCGCCGGGTCGAGCTCGCCGCCGAAGGTCCGGGCGACCTCACCGGCGGCGAGGTGGTCGCGCAGCGCGGCGACCTGGTCGCGCTGGCGCACGGCGCTCTCGTCGCCGCTCTTGGCTGCACGGGACGCGCGCTCGAGGCGCTTCTCCACGGTCTCGAGGTCCTTGAGCGCGAGCTCGGTGGTGACGACCTCGATGTCGCGCACCGGGTCGACCTCGCCGGCGACGTGCACGACGTCATCGTCCTCGAAGCAGCGCACCACGTGACACAGCGCATCGACCTCGCGTACGTGCGCGAGGAACTGGTTGCCGAGCCCCTCGCCCTGGGACGCCCCCGCGACCAGCCCAGCGATGTCGACGAACTCGATCGTGGTCGGCACGACCCTCGCGCTGTGCGCGAGCTCGGCGAGCCGTTCGAGGCGCTGATCGGGGACGGGCACGACGCCCACGTTCGGGTCGATGGTGCAGAACGGGAAGTTCGCCGCCTCGGCGCCGGCCTGCGAGACGGCGTTGAACAGCGTCGACTTGCCGACGTTCGGCAACCCGACCAGTCCGACCTGCAACGCCATGACGACCTCCGCGGCGATCCCCGCCAGCGTGGTTCCCGCGCGGCCGACGACCGGGCGGGGGCGGGGCTGACCGGGTACGGCCGCAGCCTGCAGCCGCCCGTGCCCGGTCGGCCAGCGTATCGCAGGGCAGAACCGCTCCCACCGGGGGCGGTGCTAACGTCGCGCCGATGCGCCTGCTCGTTGCCCGTTGCTCAGCCACCTACGACGGTCGGCTCTCCTCGACGCTGACCTCGGCGGTGCGCCTGGTCATGGTCAAGGCGGATGGGTGTGTCGCCATCCACGCCGATGTCGGCGCCTACAAGCCCCTGAACTGGATGAACGCGCCCAACACGCTCATCGAGGAGGACGGCCGCTGGGTCGTGAGCAACCCCAAGGGCGAGCGGCTGACGATCGACTTCGAGGTGGTCTACGAGGACCTCCACGTCGAGCTCGACACCGAGCGGGGCCTCACCCTCGACGGCGTCGAGCGCGAGCTGCAGGAGCTGTTGGCGAGCCACCCCGACCACCTCGAGGACGGGCTGACCTGCGTCCAGCGTGAGTTCCGTACCGACCTCGGCCCGGTCGATCTGCTGTGCCGTGATCCCGACGGCCGCGCGGTCGCCGTGGAGATCAAGCGGGTCGGCGAGATCGATGGGGTCGAGCAGCTCACCCGCTACCTCGAGCGCCTCGAGCGTGACCCGCTGCTGACACCGGTGCGTGGCGTGCTCGCCGCGACGGAGATCAAGCCCCAGGCGCGGGTGCTCGCCGAGTCCCGCGGCATCGGGTGGGTGGAGATCGATCTCGGTCGGTTGCGTGGCGAGGAGGATCTCGAGCCACGGCTGTTCTAGCCCCCACCTGCGCGAGGAGCACGGATGAGCGGGCCGACGCTGACACCGTGGCCGGCGGACCCCACACCGGTGAGCCTGCGCGGACCGGATCAGCGGTTGCGCTGGGGCAGGTTCATCGGGCCGCTGGTCGATGACCCCCTCCTGCTCGGACCGCGTGGCGGCAGGGCACGCCGCTGGGCCTACGTCGCCGCAGGCGACGAGCAGGTCGTCCTGGGCGCGGCGATGGCACGGCTCGGGCCGCTGGTGGTGGCCTTCGCCTTCGCGAGCGTCGAGGGGCGCACGATCAGCTGGGACGGGCGTGCGCGCGCATCCGGGGCCGTGCGCGTGGGCCGGGTGCCCGCTGCGGGGGCGCGCTGGCACGCACGTGGCTGCCGGCCCCACCTCGACGGCAGGGGTGGGCTCGAGGTCGATGTGCCCACCGAAGCCGGTCGCCTGGTGGCACGGATCGTCGTGCGCACGGACGTGGTGCCGGTCGTGCTGACGACCCCGACCCCCGGCGGAGGTTGGAACGCGACCGAGAAGGCCGCGGGTTCGCAGGCCCGACTGACGGTGGCCCTGGGCGACGAGCCGGCCCGTGTGCGTGATGATGCCTGCGGGTGGCGCGACTGGACCAGCGGACGTCAGGACCGCCGTACCGACTGGCGGTGGGTGGCTGGCGCCGGATGGTCGCACCACGGCGTGCGGGTCGGCCTCAACGCGTCGCGTGGCATGAACGCCACCGGTGTCGGCGAGGACGTGGTGTGGCTCGACGGACGTCCGCACGCACTGCAGGTGGATCGACTCGGCCCGGTCGGATCGGATGGCTCTGGCCCATGGCGGCTGGCAGGGCCCGGCAGCAGCTTGGATCTCACGCCGTCGGGCGTGCGGAGGCGTCGCGAACGTCTCGGGCCCTTGCTCAGCGACTACACCCAGCCGATCGGCAGCTGGGCGGGCACCCTCACCCCGGTGGGGGGTGGCCCGGTCCGGGTCGCGTTGGCGGGAGTGGCGGAGGACCACCGGGCCGCTTGGTGAGCACGGCCGTGACCGGTGCCCGGCCTCCCCATGCCCATTCTATGGACCATCGGCCCTAGTTCTGTACTTGACGTGCAGAAGTCTGGCGGTTTATGTTTACTACATGGGTAGTTCGTCGGAGTGCGTGACGGGAACGGTCGCCGGGTCCGCCGGCCACCTCCTGCACCTGATCCGCGAGGAGCACGCGGTGACCCGTCCGCAGCTGGTCGAGTCGGCCGGTGTCTCGCGTTCGGTGGTAACCCAGCGGATCGATGGGCTGATGCAGGCAGGACTGGTCGTCGAGGACGGCTCGACGGTCTCGACCGGTGGCCGGCCGGCGACCCGCCTGCGCTTCGATCACGACGTCGGGCGGATCCTGGTCGCTGACCTCGGTGCGACCCACGGGCGGCTCGCGGTCACCGATCTGGCCGGCGACGTGCTCGCCGAGGACCCCGTCAACCAGCCGATCGCCGCGGGTCCCACCTCGGTGCTGGAGATGGTGCGGGCCCGCTTCGATGCGCTGCTCGCCGAGGTGGCTGACGACCGGCCGGTGTGGGGCATCGGCATCGGGGTGCCCGGTCCGGTGGAGCACGCGGCGGGGCGAGCGGTGTCCCCGCCGATCATGCCCGGGTGGGATGGCTTCTCCATCCCCGAGTACCTGGCCGACTACGGCGTCCCGGTCCTGGTCGACAACGACGTGAACATCATGGCGCTCGGTGAGTACTGGGCGCAGTGGCGGGACCGCGTCGATGATCTGCTCTTCATCAAGGTGGGCACGGGCATCGGCTGTGGGATCATCGGCTCGGGCCGGCTCCATCGCGGGGCACAGGGTGCTGCAGGTGATCTCGGCCACGTGCGGGTGCACGGCCACGACGACGCGAGCTGCACCTGCGGCAACACCGGCTGCGTCGAGGCGGTAGCGGGAGGCCAGGCGATCGCCGACCGCCTCCGAGCGGCCGGCTACGACACCTGGAACGCCCGTGCCGTGGTCCGCGAGGTCCTCGCCGGTGACAGCGTGGCGAACCGTGAGGTGCGTGAGGCCGGGCG
>JBKGZF010000092.1:0-7787 GCA_046545715.1 Nitriliruptoraceae bacterium
GCGGTGCGTTGGTGCTCTCCGCGGTGCTTGAGCGCTACGGCCTCGACGAGCTGACCGTCAGCGAGGCGGACGGGCTGGACGGCCTGGTGGCGTCGATGGGCTGATCGGGCGCCGACCTCGGCCGGCGCGAGGTGGGTGCCCATTAGGCTGAGGTGGCAAGGAGGCGGGACCGTGGACGAGCGTCTGGAGGCCGAGACCTTCTGGTCACGGCTGCGTGCCGCGCTCGCCCGGGTCGAGGAGGAGCAGCGCACCCCACCGCCCGAGGCGCGGGTCGGCGCGGTGCTGGTGTTGATCGAGCCCTCCGATGAGGGACCGTGCGTCGTGCTGACCCGCCGACGGCGGGACCTGCGCTCCCACCCCGGCCAGTTGTCGTTCCCCGGTGGACGCGTCGACCCGGGCGAGACGGCCGAGGAGGCGGCGCTGCGTGAGGCCGAGGAGGAGATCGGTCTGCGCCGTGACAGCGTCGAGCTGGTCGGGGCCGGACCGACCTTCTACATCCCGCCCTCGCGGTTCTGGGTCGTGCCGATCCTCGGCCGGTGGCACCGGCCCCACGCGCTGAGCGAGAACCCATGGGAGGTCGACGAGGTCCTGCGTGTACCCCTGGCGCAGCTGCTCGATCGTCGACGCTGGCGGCACACACCGCTGTCGCTGCGTGGCTCGACCTGGGCATGGCAGCTCGACGACGACCTGCTGTGGGGAGCGACCGCGGCGGTGCTCGGGCAGCTGCTGGACACGGCCGTGAGGGGGTGGAGCGAGGGCCTGCGTCCCGAGGACCTCGGTGAGACGTTCGAGGCACGACCGTGGGAGTGGGTACCGGCGTGGCCACGGCCACCGCGGCTCAGCGGCGACCTGCCGGCCTGTGCCCAAGACGCGATCGTCCACGTCAGCAGCGGCGAGGTACGTGCCGTTCGGCGCTGGCTCGACGAGCGCGGGGTGGAGCCGCTGCTGCTGGCCGAGCAGGCAGGGCGGGCCCTGGTCGAGGTCGTGCGCCGCTTCACCGGTCGCGACCTGGCGGGCCGCAGCGTCACCGTGCTCGCCGGTCCCTCCAGGAACGGGGCCGGTGGGCTGGCCGGGGCGCGGCTGCTCGCCGCAGCAGGGGCCGAGGTCGAGGTGCGGACCGTGGGCGCGCCCCGCTACCCCCAGCAGACCCACGTGCTGCGCGACGCCGGCGTCCCGGTCGAACCGATCAGCAGCGACATGCGCGACGCCGCCCCACCCGGTGAGGTGGTCGTCGACGCCGTGCTCGGGATCGGTGCACAGCCACCACTGCGTGAGCTGCCCGAGGCTGCGGCCGGCTGGCTGCGTCGCCACGACGTGCCGGTCGTCGCCCTCGAGCTGCCCAGCGGGATCTCGCCCGACGAGGGTCTGCGCGGCGCCTCGGTGACCGCCGAGGTGACCGTCGCCCTCGGCCTGCCCACGGTCGGACTGCTCGGCCGTATCGTCCAGGCCTACCTCGGCGACCTCTACCTCGCTGACATCGGCATCCCCCAGGAAGCCTGGCGACGGGCCGGGGTCGTCGTCGACGGTCCTTCGCCGTTCACGCGAGGTCAGCTCGTGCGCCTGACCCCCGGCGCCGCCGGCGGGGACGACGCCGCGACCCCCGACCAGGCCGAGGTGTCGGGGGTCTGAGCGGGTCGTCCGAGGCGGTGTGCCGGGGGTGGGATTCGAACCCACACTGGAACTGCTTTTAAGGCAATCGCCTCTGCCGTTGGGCTACCCCGGCCTGTCGTTCGCAGCCTATGCATCGGTGGGAGGTGGTTGCCGTCGGCCGATGTTGCGGCCGCGGTAGGTGGGGGTCTGGGCATGACAGTTCGGGCAGAGCAGCCGGAGGTTCGACAGGAGGTTGTTGGTGCGATCACCGTCGATGTGGTCGAGCTCGAGGGGCATCGGTTCACCGAGCCAGCGAGTGCCACCGCAGGTCGCGCAGACCGGTCTCAGCAGTCCCTCACGGAGGAGGCGTGCTCGCAGCCGAGAGGAGTTGCGATGTCGACCTCGGACGAGCAGCTCATCCAGCGGCGTCGTCCGTCGGGCGGCCCCTGCCGCAGCCGGATGCATCGATGGACCATCCAACCCGTACTCGCGCAGGCTGCGAGCCAGCTTGTCATAGGCCCGGGTGTCGGGTTCGTCCCCCAACCTACGGATGATGTCGGCGAGGCAACGTGCGTCCTGCAGCGCCTCGGTGAGCGCGACGCGCGGGTAGATGCGATGCGGTTGGCTGGGGGGACGAGGTCGAGCCCCGGGCCGTGACCCCCGCTTCGACCAGCTGGCCGGCACGGCGGTACCGAGCTGCACAGCGTGCTCACGCAGCCGGCGGTAGGTGGTGGTGTTGGGGCGCAGCCCGAGCGCGTGGCACAGGGCGGGGTAGCCATCGACCTCGGGATCGTCGAGCGCGGCGAGCAGCTGCGCGTCGTCGTAGCTGCGACGACCACGTCGTGCGCCGGTCGTGCCGCCACGAGGTGGCAGTCGCTCGGCGAGGTCGATGCCCAGCCGGGCGGCGGCCGTACGCAAGGTGGCGTAGTTCGCTCCGCGTGGGACCAGACCGAGCTGTCGGCACAGCTCCGCCAGGCTGGTCACGGCCGGATCGTCGAGGGCGGTCAGCAGCTCCTGGTCGGTCCAACGGGTCTGGCTCACCCTGACCTCACGCGGGGTGCGGACACCGACGCGCCGACGCTAGCCATGCGCGGTTCCCCCGCCGCCGGCTATCCACAGCCACGACGTCAGGGCCGCGGTACGGCCGCCGTGCCTGCGGCTCCTAGGCTCGGGCCACCGCCGCTGTCAGGAGCGAAGCCGTGTCGACGACCCGCTGGTTCCCCGCAGGTGCCGTGGCCAGTCCCCACCACCTCGCCAGCGCGGCTGGTCAGGCCGTGCTCGCCGACGGTGGCAACGCCGTCGACGCGGCCGTCGCCGCCAACCTGGTGCTTGCCGTGGTGACCCCCTACCACTGCGGGGTCGGCGGCGACCTGCTGGCCATCGTCTGGGACGGCACGCCCAACGGTGTGCACAGCATCGGACGGGCACCACAGGGGGCGTCCCCGCAGGGTGTGCGCGCGGCGATCGAGGCCGGTCACGGCGATCCCGAGGTCTCGTTGCCCGGCACAGGGGGCATGCCCACCTTCGGGGCGCTGCCCGTCACCGTCCCGGGCGCGACCGCCGGATGGTTCCACCTGCTCGAGCGATGGGGCAGCCGCAGCTTCGGAGAGCTGTCGGCCACCGCTCGACGGTTGGCCGCGGAGGGCTTCCCGGTCTCGCCCTACGCCGCGCGGTACCCCGAGCGCGCCCGTGCCCGACTGGCCGACCAGCCCGGATGGGAGCAGGCCTTCGGGCGCATGCGCGCCGGGGAGCGCTTCGTGCAGCCGGAGCTGGCCGCGAGCCTCACGACGATCGCCGAGCAGGGCCCGGACGGCTTCTACCGGGGCCCGCTCGCCGAGGCGATCGTGTCGATCCTGCAGCAGCACGGTTCGGCGATGACCCTCGAGGATCTCGCTGCCCATGCCCCGACGGACGTGACGCCGCTGTCAGGTCACTACCGCGACGTCGAGGTGCTCGAGCTGCCACCGCCGGCGCAGGGCATCACCGCCCTGACGGCGCTCACGATCGTGGACGCGCTCGGTCCGCTGCCCGACGATCCACGGCTGGCGACCCATCTGCAGGTGGAGGCGGTGCGGCTGGCCATGGCCGACCGTCAGGAGCATCTCGCGGATCCGACCCAGATGCGGACCCGGCCGGACGAGCTGCTCGACCGCGAGCGCCTGCGACGGATGGCCGAGCAGCTCGACCCCGAGCGTGCCGGCCCCTGGCCCCCGCAGCGCCCGCAGCCAGGGGGCACCGCCTACCTGTGCGCGGCCGACGGCGACGGGCTGCTGGTCAGCCTCATCCAGTCGAACTTCGTCGGCTTCGGGTCCGGGGTGGTCGTCCCCGGGACGGGGATCGGGCTGCAGGACCGCGGGGCGGCGTTCAGCCTCGATCCCGACGCGCCGTCGGCGATCGGGCCGGGTCGGCAGCCGCCGCACACCCTGATCCCCGCCCTCGCCCTGCGGGAGGATCGCCCCTGGCTGGTGTTCGGCACCATGGGAGGCGACGCCCAACCGCAGATCCACCTCCAGCTGCTCTCGCAGCTGCTCGACCGCGGGATGGAGCTCCAGGAGGCCCTGGACGCGCCACGGTTCCTGGTGGACGTCGCCGACGGCTCGATCCAGGTGGAATCCCGCGTCTCCACCGGCACCGTCGCCGGTCTGACGGAGCGGGGACACGAGGTCGCCTGGATCGACCCCTACGACGCTCGGGCGGGCCACGCGCATGCGATCGAGGTGGCGCCCCACGGCTACGCCGGTGGCAGTGACCCGCGCAGCGAGGGGGCGGTCACCGGCTACTGAGGATCCCGACGGACGGGTCGGCCACCGCGCGGGGGCGGTACCGTCGCGGCGGCCGACCGAGGGAGAGCGGTGAGCGAGGTGACGACCGTCCTGCTCGGCCAGTTCACCGACGAGCACGCGCAGCAGCTGGTCGAGCGGCTCGAGGCTGCAGGCATCGTCCACTGGACCAAGCGCAGCGGTGGGCTTGCCCGGCTGCTGTTCGCCGGGGACTGGGGGACCCGGATCTTCGTGGAGCAGACCCGGGCCGAGGACGCGGCCGAGCTCGCCCGGGAGGTGCTCGGCGACGGGGGATGAGTGCCGCGAGCGCTGCCGTGACCGCGGCACCGGTCAGGCACCGTCGCACCGCGCCTACGGCTCCGGATCGAGCACCCGTAGCATCTGCTGGTCGCGGCCTCGGGTCTTGGACTGGTAGAGGGCGTGGTCGGCGGCGACGAACAGCTTGCTCTGCGGTCCCCGTGCGGTCGCCAGACCGAGCGAGGCGCTGATCCTGCCGCGGACCTCGGCTGGCCAGCCGTCGTGGGCACGGATCGCGGTCAGCAGCCGCTGCCCGAGGCGCTCGGCCTCCTCGGGAGCGCAGTCGGGGGCGATCACCACGAACTCGTCACCGCCGTAGCGCCCCACCAGGTCCGCGTCGCGCGTGGTGCGCTCCAGCAGCGTGGCGAGGCTGCGCAGCACGGCATCGCCGACCTCGTGGCCATGCTCGTCGTTGGTCAGCTTGAAGTGATCGAGGTCGAGGTAGACCACCGTGGTCCAGGTGTCCTCGTCGACGTTCAGCAGCGCCGCTCGTTCGCGGTCGATCAGGCGGCGGTTGGCTGCGCCGGTCAGCGGGTCCTCGAGCGAGACCCGTTCGATGTGCTCGTGCTCGCGACGCATGCGGGCGATCCGCAGGCGCTCCTGCACGGCCTCGCGGCGGCGTTCACGCAGCTCCCAGACCTGCTGGCTGGTCAGCTCGGCGTAGCGCCCGACGTCCTGCAGCCCCGGGTTGCCAGGGTCCTCCAGCAGGGCGACCCGTGCCTGGAGCCAGCGCAGCATCGTGTGGACCGGCTCGCCATCGACCGGATGCACCGTGGTCAGCGACGCCGCCACCTCGTCACGGGCGGCGTCGAGGTGGCCCTCCTCGACCAGTCGGTAGGCGAGCCCGAACCTGACGAAGCTGACCGCCTCCCCCTTGGTGTGCTCGGCGAGGATCTCGAACCGCCGCCGTGCGACGTCCGTCGACACCGCGCCGGTCATCAGCTCGGCGAACAGCAGCAGCGCGCCGACGTCGTGCCGCGCCGGGGTGTCGCTGACGTCGATGTCGTCGTGGGTCTGGCGTGCCGCGGTAGCCAGTCGCTCGCGGGCCGCCTCCTCCTCGCCGTTGCGCAGCAGCGCCAGGGACCACGAGGCACGGTTCAGCAGCCGGTTGTGCACCAGCGCGACCTGGGACCAGTGGTCCCCGGCGGTGTGGGCGACGTGGTAGAGACGCTCGTAGACCCGTTCGCTGTCCTCGAACAGCCCCAGGCGCAGGTAGGCGATCGCGATCCCGTTGAGGGCGATGGCGAGCTGCAGATCGTCGCCGGCGTCGTCCACCAACAGCTCGGCCTCGACCACCTCGCTGAGTGCGAGGTCCTCGTGCCGATCAGCGAGGTGCAGCCTGGCGAGGTACTGGCGGCCCACGCTCTCCCACACCGGCACGCGGCCATGCGCCGCCCGCTGGACGATCGTGGCCGCGGTGGTCCTGGCCGTCGAGGTCTCCTCAGCGATGGACGCAGCGGCCAGCGCCGCGTAGAGCGCGGCACATTCGCCCGGGACGTCACCGGCGTGACGTGCCTGCTCGGCGAGGGTGTGGGCCTGCGGTGTGATGTCTTCACCGGAGTAGAGCCGCGGCAGCAGCGCGCGTGCCGCAACCACCCGATCGCCGTCGTCGGGGCTGCTCGGACGCGGTCGCGCGGGCGCGATCGGCGCCTCAGCGGGCCGGCTCGGGAGGGACGGCGCCTCGTGTGCGGTCATGCCGCTCCATCGTCGCCTCGCCCCTGGAGCTTGAGCAGGTCGGACGGGTCGGGCTCGTTGCCCGGCGACCACTTGATGGAGCAGCCGATCGACGGGTGCTGCTCGGCAGCGGGGGCCTCACCCGCGATCAGCGCGTCCAGCGCTGCGCGCAGATCGCCGCCGTGCGCCGTGCCCTGGCCGGGACGGGTCTCGTCCAGGCGGCCGCGGTAGGCGAGGCGCAGCTGGTCGTCGAAGACGAACACGTCGGGGGTGCAGGCCGCGCCGTAGGCGCGCGCCACCGATTGGTCGGCATCGAAGAGGTAGGGAAGGTCGAAGCCGACCTCGGCCTTCTGCTCGGCGAGGGACTCGGGAGCGTCCTCCGGCGAGATCTGCGGGTCGTTGGAGCTGATGCCGACGAACCCGACGCCGCGCGGTGCGTAGGTGGTGGCGATCTCGGCGAACGTCGACTGGACGTGCTTGACGTAGGGGCAGTGGCGGCAGAGGAAGGCCACGACCGTCGCGGTGCTGCCCGTCACCTCAGCGAGGCTGACGGGACGGTCCTCGGCCACCTCCTGGAGGGTGAAGTCCGGAGCGGGGGTGCCAAGCTGCAGCATCGTCGAGGTAGCGGCCACGGGAGGTCCTCCACATCGGGGAGCCGGTCAGTGGTTCGGGTCGCTCAGCGCCGACCGTACCCCCCACCTCCGGGCGTCTCCACGATGAGACGATCACCTCGGGAGAGCCGCACCGTGGCCTTGCCGGGCAGGGGCTGCTCGCGTTCCTCGCCGGAGCGCAGCAGCGCGTTGCGACCGGGCGCCGCGTCGCCGCCACCGTTCGCGCCCGCAGGAGCCCGACGTCGGCGCTCGGTCAGCAGCGAGGCACTGACCTCGCTCGCCACCACCTCGACGACGCGGCGCAGTCCCTCACCTCCGCGGTGCTCGCCGTCGCCACCGCTGCCCTGGCGCAGTCGGTACTCGACCACCCGCAGCGGATAGGCCAGCTCGAACGCCTCGACGGGGGTGTTCTTGGTGTTGGTCATGTGCGAGTGGGTGGCGTCAGCGCCCGGCCCCCAGGGCCCCGCCCCGACGCCGCCGGCCAGGGTCTCGTAGTAGGTGAACGGCTCATGGCCCCCGTCGCGGTCGTCGAGCCCGCCGAACAGCGTGTTGTTCATCGTGCCCTGGCTGTCGGCGCCGACCCGGTCGGGCGCCGCCTGCGCGAAGGCGCGCAGCAGCACATCGACGATGCGCTGGGAGGTCTCGACGTTGCCGGCGGCCACCGAGGCGGGGGCGAGAGCGTCCACGACGCTGCCGGGGGTGGTGCGGACCTCGAGCAGCCGGGTCACCCCGTCGTTCGCGGGCACGTCCGGCGCCGCGACCGCCCGCAGCGCGTAGATCGCAGCCGAGACGGTGACCGCGCGGAGCGTGCCTCTCGCCCGGTCGACGCCGGTCG